>NZ_SFBO01000110.1:0-6745 GCF_007095705.1 Microcystis sp. Msp_OC_L_20101000_S702 | reverse complement strand
TTAACCTATTTGTGCCTTAAGTCCTTTCCTGTATGAATTTCAGCTACTTTTGAGCGTAGTTGCTCTCATCGAATTTTATTTTAAGTTAATTATTTGCATAACAATTCCCGAAGAGCCTTTAGAATCAATAAAATCAAACAACAAGGCCACTAAAACTGACATTAACAAAGCACAAAATAAATACAGTCATCCGCAAGTTAAAGAAGCATTAGTTAAAATGTTTAATGGGAAATGCGCTTACTGTGAAAGTAAGATTATAGTGGTAACTTACGGAGCGATCGAACATTTTTATCCAAAAAGCCAGTATCCTGATCTGACTTTTACTTGGGAGAATTTACTGCTTTCTTGTGATAAATGTAATGATGCCAATCACAAAGGCACAAATTTTCCTCTCGATGATATCACGGGAAATCCTCTGTTAATAGACCCCACGGATGGAGTAACCGATCCGAATACACATCTTGAATTTGTTTGGGATGAAATGGCAAAATTGGCCAGTGTTTATGGTCGGGATCGGCGTGGTCAAATTGTTGAAGATTTGTTCGATCTCAATGGTATGCGTGGACGAAAAGAATTAATCAACCATCGTAGTCAATATATTAAAAAGTTGTTAGCATTATTACGTTACGCCAAACAAGGAGACTCGGAGGTTTTATCTTTACTGTAAGAAGCTTGTCAACCGGGAGCGGAATATTATGCTTTTGCTAGTATTTATATCCTGCCTCATTTGCCTCCCTAAAATTAAGGGTAATTATTATCTACGGTCTGAAAAACAAAATTTCTCGCTTATTATTCTCACCTTACTTGCTATTTATGTCTCGTCCTGTTGTTTATTTTGCCGTTACTAATCATGGTTTTGGCCATGCCGTCCGCAGTGCTTCGGTAGTAGCTAATATTATTGAACTTAATCCCGAAATTTTGCCGATATTAGTCACCACTGCCCCGCGCTGGTTATTAGATTCCTATATATCTGGAGAATATATTCAAAGACATCGGGGGTTTGATGTGGGGGTAATCCAATCGGATAGTTTAACGATGGATAAATTAGCTACTAAAGAAAAATTAGAACAAATAATTGCTCAATCCAGGTCAATTATTGCCAGTGAAGTTAATTTTATTAAAACTAATCGTGTGGGTTTAGTTGTAGCCGATTTACCGCCTTTAGCGGCACTAATTGCCAAAAGCGCGGGGCTTCCTTGTTGGATGATTGGTAACTTTGGCTGGGATTTTATCTATCGTGATTGGGGTGAAGAATTTGCCAGTATTAGTGATTGGATCAGTCGTTGTTATAATCAATGCGATCGCTTGTTTAAACTGCCTTTAGCAGAAGCGATGACAGCATTTCCTCACGTTACAGAAGCAAATTTAACCGGGGGGACACCCCGCTACAGTGAAGAAGAATTGCGACAGGAATTTAAGCTAAATGCCCCTAAAGAAAAAACTATTTTATTGAGTTTTGGGGGGTTAGGATTAGAAGCAATTCCATATAATAACCTCGCCAGTTTTCCCGATTGGCAATTTATCACTTTTGAAAAAAACGCGCCCGAACTGCCCAATTTAGTCCGCTTACAGGATAAACTAGATCGGAGCTATCGTCCCGTGGATTTTATGCCCCTGTGCGATCGAATTATTTCCAAACCGGGATATAGTACCTTTGCCGAGGCTTTAAAATTAGAGGTGCCGATTGTTTCCCTAATGCGAGAAGGTTTCGCCGAATCAGCGATTTTATTGGCCGGAATTCAAGATTATAGTGATCATCAAATTATTAGCAGTGAAGAATTTTTTCAAGGTAATTGGGACTTTTTACGCCAAGCCCCCCAACCGCCACGATTAAAGGTTAAACTGCCTAAAGATGGTGCAGAATCGATAGCGAGAGCTATCGTAGAATACTTTGAGAGGTAATAGTAATGATTAACTTAGCCAATTTAACCTCTGATTATTAAGTAGGTAGGCATTAAAAATTATCAGACACCCCCCTTATCAAGGGGGATTAAGGGTAGGGGCAGGGTAGCTCAGAGGCAAAATCCATCTTCAATTTAATTGTAACTACTTAGGGTCTGCTGAAAAAGTTTTTCCTAGGGGTAGGAGTCAGGAGTCTCCGAGTCAGTAGCCGGTCGTTTCAGGCTTTGTTGCCCTTGTTTTTTGTACCAAGCGATGTACTACAAGAAGGATAATGCAAGGTTTTTGAAAGTCCCTATCCTATTTTCGCAGCATGAACATCGGACTTTAACAGGTCAAAAGCTTTATTTTAAAAGGGTTTTACCATTATTCAGCAGACCCTACTTACTTAAGTTAATTTCCTCCAAATTTTTGCGGCTCTCTTGTCTTTTTTGTGATAGGTTTTAGCGCTCGAATTTGTCTTCCTCTCTCTGTCCTTTGTACCTTTGTGGTTTATCCCCAAGAGAGCCTTTTTCCAGTCTATCCCTTCGGTGAGAAAAATAAGAGCGGAAACCACAGTTGATGAAGAATATCTTCATTAATCCGACGCACGGCTAACCATTCCAACATATTAGAACGATGGCAGGTGGCCACTGTGATCGCACTTATATCATTTTCTTCTGCTGCCGTCAAAACTTCTAATACAGGTGTTCCTGATCGCACTTGGCTCTTTACTTGCAAACCGAGTTTTTCTAGTCGCGCTTGCACCGCTTCTAATTCCCGACGAGCATCATTAAAACGGTATTCGGTGACACCGGGATCGCGACTGATATTTTCTACTACCCGGAGGAGAAGACATTGCTCAAAAGAGCCAGGGGCGCGGATTTGAGCGTATTTTTCTATCTGTTCAATTAGATAAATTGCGTCGGGACTGCCATCGTAGGGAATTAATAAATGTTTCCAGAGATGCTGACAGCGCAGGGCCAATTCATCGTGAGTATAAACTGATAATAATTGCGGTCGGAAAATCAGCAGCGGAATATCGGTAATACCTGCGATCGCTAAACTGGTACTACCGAATAATTTTTCTTGGACAGCACCGCGCATGGGATTTCCCATCAAAATCACGTCAATAGAGTGATTAGCGAGGATTTCCCGCACGGCATCCACGGGACGACGGTTAGAGATTTCGACAATAACTGTCATACCGTCGGGAATATTTGCTAAAGCTGGAGATAATTTTTCTTTGGCCGCGTCAATTTTTGCTTGATCTACGGCAGCTAGGGTGGGTTGTTCCCAAACCGGAATACTGTGGAGGAAGATAACTTGTTTTAAGCCGCTCAGGGCTAAGTGTGGCACACAATGGACAAGACGATGGAGACCATCGAAAAGATCTGTACAGATCAAAGCGCGCTCGAACATAAATTAACCCCCAGCAGTTCGGTTATTCTTCCCTAAGAATAGCTAAAAAGGTGAAGAAATGCGCCCCGCATCCCTAGCTCGTTTCCGGAGAAACCCAGCCGGAGAAAGAGGTCGCCCGAAGGGGTGAAATGAGTTACTGGGGGGCCCAGGGATTAGAATCTAGACCCCACTGGTGTTTGAGAAAAGCTTTGTACATATTTTCTCTGACCATCATTTGTTCGTAGAGCTTGATCAGGAAGTCCTGCGCTTGCTCCTGACTCATTTTTTCTACCTGAGTCTGAAAAGAACGAATGTTGAACTGTTGTTCTAAGGAAAGTTCGATCGGTTGAGACATGGTGTTCCTCCTCAATGAAGACAGTGGTTGATCACAAGCGAGATGGGTGATTGGTATCACCTCTTTTCTTTAACTAATGTAACAAATACTTGACAAAGTGTCAATGTATCTGTAGAGAGGGTTTTGCTTTCTCCCTCCTGTTAGCTAGGATACCCCGCCGCCAAAAGCAAAGAAGCATATAATGATACATTTAGCAAGAGTTTTCATAAAATTTTGCTTACTGTGAACAAATACTTAAGTAGTTATACTTAGGCAGCCCAGAGCGAGAGAAAATATTTGACAAATTGTGGAAACATTCTGTAATAATCGAAAAGAGCGACATAAATCGGGTAAGTTGAATGGTTAGGCCTGTTAAAAGCTAAAAACGTAACCCCTAGATTCCGTCCCTCTCGTTGAAATCGTTAAGGATAGTCAAAATTGACGGCCACAGCCGCTATCGTGCAGAAACTACAAGCTTATCGCTGGGAAATATCTTCCTTAGCTCTGTTTGCCTTAAAAAAATCAGCATACAGGCACGGAATGTCGCACAAGTTTTTACATCACCCTATACTTGGAGGAATCCATCATGTCCGTTCGTCTATACGTTGGTAATTTGCCCAAAGAATCCGTCGAGCGCGAAAAATTACAGGCGCTTTTTGCCGATGAAGGGGATACGATCACCACTAAAGTCATCAAAGATCGCAAAACCGGCAAATGTCGCGGTTTTGCCTTCGTTACCGTCCCTAGCGATGAACTAGCTGACCAGTTTATCGAAAAATACAACGGTCAATCCTTCATGGAAAACCCGATCAAAATCGAGAAAGCTCTCCCCCGCAGCAAGGGAGGTAAAGAAGAAGGAGAAGAAGCAGACGGACCGGAGGCCAGCGTAGAAACCCCGGAAAAAGTCGAAAGACCGACTCCGAAACCGACGACGGCGGCACCGCGCAAATCCAGTGGTGGTGGCGGCGGCGGCAAAAAACGCAAGGCTGAACGGGGTGGCAATAATGCCCCGAAAGTTACCAGCGATGGTGACGCTTTACAGCCAGATCCCCGTTGGGCCAATGAATTGGCTAAACTCAAGGAAATGTTAGCAGCTCAGGCCACTAATCCCTAATTCCATTGACAAGAGGGCAAGGGATAGCCGATAACTAAGAGGTTCAAAACATCGCTTTTAGGAATGTGCATCATGACAGCAATCGATCCGGTCATTCTTATGAAACAGGAGGTCGGTAAGGCCGCCGCTAATCTAGTTCAATCTAATTCGGTCGTGGGATTGGGAACTGGTTCAACGACGGCCTACGCGATCGAATATCTCGGTGCTAGACTGCAAAGCGGGGAAATCAGCAATATTGTCGGGGTTCCTACTTCTTTTCAAGCGCAGGTTTTGGCCCGGAAGTACGGAATTCCCCTCACTACCCTCGATGTCATCGTGAAGATGGATATCGCCATCGATGGGGCCGATGAGGTGGATCCCCAGAAAAATCTGATTAAAGGCGGCGGTGCTGCCCATACTCAGGAGAAAATTGTCGATAGTCTCGCCGATATTTTCGTCGTGGTGGTGGATGGCAATAAGCTGGTGGATAAGTTGGGATCGACTTTTCTTTTGCCGGTGGAAGTGTTACCCATGGCCATGACTCCGGTGATGCGGAAATTAGAGGCCCTCGGTGGTAAACCTTCCCTGCGCATGGGAGTGAAAAAAGCCGGCCCGGTGGTCACCGATCAAGGCAATTTAGTTATCGATGTTAAATTTGATAGTATCGATGATCCAGCTGATTTGGAAAGAACTATTAATAATATGCCGGGGGTTTTAGAAAATGGTTTATTCGTCGGGGTTGCTGATCTGATTCTCGTCGGTGAAATTATCGACGGTAAGCCGGTAGTGCGCGAAATTAAGTAGGCTTAATTATTCTGAAGCTAATAGTGAAACAGGCCTGCCGCCTGTTTTATTAAGTAGTTAGGTGTTAAAAACTGTCAGATACCCCCCTTAATAAGGGTAGAGCTATTTCATTCTCAAGAAAAAAGGAGAAATACGGCGAGAAACGAAATAAACAAACGATAGAAACAATAATGGGAGGGACTTTCAGTTAATTATTTATTAGTAGTTGATAATCTTCAAAAATGTTGCTGTACAAGGATCGACTTAAGACTTTTGCAAGAGGTCTAATCTTTTGCAAGACGTGATTAAGGTTGTCGGCATAGGGGCCCTATTGGTGTCTGACGTATTGGAGTCTTAGCGGCTCACCAGCTACCTGCAAGAAGTAGGCGAGTTTCTGAATCTCAAGCTTGGAGAGCCGATAGCCCGGTATGCCATACAATTCCAAGAGTCGCACAAACAAGGCGCGAGCGCGGGTCATTTGGGGCTTTTCTGTGGCTACTTTCATCTTGTCTGCTACGGGTGCGCCTTGAGGCTCAAAGATAATCGCCTTAACCTCTGGTATTTCAGACAGAGCCTCTTCAATCAAAGGCTTCACCTCAGCCCAGTCGAGTCCACCATTACCACAGCCAAGAGGAGGGATAGCTATGGAACGAATTTCCAAATGACGCACCACCGCAACTAATGCTTTTAGTCCTGTTTGAATATCCTCAAGCCTTGATTTTTCCTTCCAGTGGCGTTTGGTGGGGAAATTAAGCAAGTATCGGGGGAAAAGTTGTCCAGTTGGGAAGATAAACATTTTTCCTGGCTGTACTTCCTTAGCGGTGCAAGCTTTTTTGTAAGCTAGGAAGTTTTCGGGAAATGCCTGCTTAAATTGCAAAGCAACACCTTTACCCATCACGCCGACACAGTTAACCGTGTTGACGAGGGCTTCGGCATTTTCTTCTAGGATGTTGCCCTGCTTGAATTCAATCATGTCCGCTCTTTCACTTGCTTTAGTATTTGTGTACTATAATAATCTCATTTTATGACTCAATAATAGTTAGTAAAAGTATAGTCAAATATAGACAGACTGAATTCCATTTCAGAAATTCCTTTCACTTTTACTTCGAGAGATTGATTCTCCTTGGGTGAACTACTCACCTCTCTATCCCATAGCGGTTAAACGCATTTGGGAATGCTTTTCGCAAAATGTTGTAGGAACCCATGACATCAGATTGAACCAGAATCCCTTTATCTGTACGATATAACCCTCGCGA
>NZ_SFBO01000011.1:0-13727 GCF_007095705.1 Microcystis sp. Msp_OC_L_20101000_S702 | reverse complement strand
TTAGGGGTATTGGTGAAACAGGCTTTTTGACTGCTGCCGGTGCTGGTGGAGGTGACGGGGGAGAAGTCCATCCCAGAGGTTGTAAGGCATTTAAAACCTGTTGTGCTGTCCATCTTTGTCTTCTATCTTTTTGCAAACACCCTTCAATAATCTGTTTAAACTCTTTCGGTAAACTGGGGATTTGTAGCTCACAATTTATCACCTTTACCATTAATTGATTATTGTCATTATTAAACTTATAGGGAAGTTGATTAGTGGTCATTTGGATTAACATAATACCTAATGACCACAGATCCCAAGCTGAGGAAATATCACCCCTAAAGGCTTCGGGAGGCATATAAATAATTGTACCGGTATTGTGGACTGTTTGAGTGTGGCTTTTGTTATTTAAGGTTCTAATTAAGCCAAAATCTGCTAACTTGTATTGTTGATTAACCTTGAGGATATTACCCGGTTTTAAATCTCGATGCACTTTATTTTGTCGATGAAGATAATTTAAGCCCTGGGCGACTTGAGCAGTAATATTTGTAATCTCATCCGCTGACAAACTGCCTTTGGCAATGTGATTTTCTAGGCTACCCTGTGCCAATTCCATCACTAAATAAAGCATTTCAGTATTGAGAAAAGTAAATTCCCCCACCGCATAACTCTTAATTAAATTAGGATGTTCTAACTTTCTGGAATTTGTTAACTCAATTAATTTATCATCGCTACTTTCGGGGATAACTTTAATGGCAACTTCTTTGACCGATGTATTTCTGACCATTTCACTAGCATGAAATACACCACCAAAACCACCCGCACCGAGAAATTTATTAAGACGATAGGGGCTTATTTGTTGCCCTTCTAACATCTTCATCATTTGGTCTAGCATAATAATAACTCCTGAATTAGCCAATTTTTACGTTCTGTAACTATCCTATTAAGTGGGTGGTTTTAACGAAGGCAAGAAGCAAAAGCTTTATCGAAATGTGTAATTAATTTTGCTTAGGTACTTAATACTAAATCTGGCTATTAAATACTGATTATTTATTCCCTCGAGTAGAAAACCAGTTTCTCGGAAAAACCCGTTTTCTGTGGGTTACTCAAGGGATTTAGTATTAGTATGACATTGGGTGTCGGTTATCTCATAATCAAAAAAAGGTGGGCGATAAACCCACCAGAAAAATAACCCAAAAACCTTAACGATAATTAGGACTTTGGATATCTCTGAGACGCGCTTCGGGGCGTTTAAATCTGTCCATTTGTGCCTCAAAGAATTGACGATTTTTAAGTAAATGTTTGGGATTAGGATCGTCGAGGGGATAGAGTAAAGCAGTGCGTAGAGCTTGAATAACTGCTGAAGTAACATTATACATCGAGCGCTGGAAACTAATCCCCAATTGAATCAAAATATCATCTTCCCCCCGGCAGTTTTGCTGATAGTAATCAATCAGATATTGGGGTAAAAAATGATACATATCATCCATTAACAAAGTGGGAGGAATTCCCGCAGTACCCACGGGGAAAACATCCGCATAAAGAATGCCATAGTGAAAGTCTTTTTGTTCGTCAGGAACCTGTTTTGCTTGGGCATTATAGGACTTTGTACCCCGGAAGGGAGCAGTACGATAAAAGACCGCTTCCACATAGGGTAAAGCCGCTTCATAAAGCCAAGTAAAAGCCTTTGATTTGGGGATAATTTCGTAGCATTGACCATCAATATAAACGTGATGATAAATCGGCCGGCCAGCGATGGCAAAAATACCATTAACGAGGAAATTCATGGCATCGGGAACACCTTTAAAGCCGCCTTCATCGTAGATATCGGACATCTCGAAAAATACCGGGGCCATCACTTCCCAGAATAGTCCTAAATTAGAGTAGTAGGACATCATCCGCACCTGTTCCAAAAACATATCGGGGAACAGGTCATAAAGTTTCATCATGACGGGATTTTTCTTGAAATAGGCCTTAATAGCGCGGTCGGCATTTTGGCGATATTCTTCTGAATCAAGATAGGCATCAAATAAACCCCAACCCATATCGCGGCCATGCCATAACATGGCTTGCATACAGGCTTCAGCAAATTCCATATTAATGCGATCATGCCAAAGATGATGGATTAATCTGGGCATTTTTCTGGTTTTACCTTGATCCATGAATTCTAACAATTCAGGGTGAGCAGAACCCGTACCGCGCCAGATGCGTAAATCGGCATTATCGCCAGCGTAATGATTTTGTAGGTCTAGGTATTCTTCGGGCAGAAAATATTTAAAAAAGGGCAAAGGATCGAGGAAAACTCGTTCGGCAATATAGAGCAGATCTCGCCAATAAAAATCCATCGGCACGGCATAAGCTTTATAAATGCCGATAATTTGCATCAGGTTTTCGGGAGTATCCGGCAACATGGATCCACCCGCTTCTAAACGATAGATAATGTCGGCGAATTCGTGAGTAGAAGGGGGAATTTTGGCTTTGATTAATGTCCCAGTCATAGTTTTAGGTAAAGTAATTAGCAGCGGTTACAATAATTCGGAAACAGCAAGGGATAACTAACTATTACTCAAAAATTTACCCCGATTCAACCAGTTGGTTTTTGAGGACTTTTGCGGAGATTTTTTGAAGACAAAACTAGGTTTTGCTTCCCCCGATAAGCTGGCAACCATCGAGTTAGTGGTGGGTTCAATCCAACGGACTAAATAATTGGGTTGAATGCCTAAAAAGACGATTAATACCATTAGGACAAAAGCGGGTATAGTTTCCGATTTCAGGACTTTGGGATAGTAGGCAAGTTTATTATCCAATTTACCAAAACAGGTGCGATTAAGCAGGATAACAAAGTAAACCGCCGTTAAACCGGAAGCGATGATACAGAGAACCGTCTGCACGGGAAAACGGGAGAAACTACCCTGAAAAACGATAAATTCCGCCACAAATCCCACTAATCCGGGGATACCAGCACTGGCCATACCGGCGAGAATTAATAGGGCGCTAACCAAGGGTAAACCGCGAATTGGGTTCATTAAACCGTTTAAAACATCTAAATCTCTAGTTCCGGCTTTGCGTTCGACGATGCCCACCAGATAGAATAAGAGGGCGAGAATAAGACCGTGGCTAATCATTTGCGCGACGGCACCAAGGACGCTTAAACCCGTGCCAGCGGCGGCTGCTACCAGTATATAGCCCATGTGACCGATCGAACTGTAGGCCACCATGCGTTTAATGTCTTTTTGGGCAATAGCGCTCAATGCCCCGTAAATAACGCTAATAACGCCGATAATTGCCAGTCCGGGGGCGATTAAAGACCAAGTTTCCGGGAATAATTGCAGACCAAAGCGAACTAAGCCATAAGTACCGAGTTTAGCGAGAATACCACCTAGTAAAATTGCTGTAGCGGGGGAAGCTTCCGTATAGGCATCCGGTAGCCAAGTATGGAGAGGTACGAGGGGGATTTTGATGCCAAATCCCACTAACAGCAGAGTTAAGAGCAGTAACTGGGTTTTTTGGGAGAAATCGGCGGTCGAGAGGGAGGAGTAGTCAAAAGTGCCACCATTGAGGAAACCTATGCCTAAAAATGCCGCTAGGACTAATAATCCGGAGACAGCAGTGTAGAGAAGAAATTTAATCGAAGCATAGCCACGTTTTTCGCCTCCCCAGATAGCAATCATCAGATAAAAGGGGATTAATTCTAGTTCATAGAAAACGATGAACAGCAGCAGGTTTTTGGCCATTAATGCCCCAGAAACCCCAGCGTTAATCAGGAGGATTAGGATGTAATAAAGTCGGGGACGCTCTATTTTTTCTTCGCTACTATAGATAGCTATTCCTGTCAAGAAACAGCTTAAAATAATTAACGGTAAGGACAAACCATCGACTCCGAGGTTATAACTTAAACCGATTGGTTTTGCCCATTCGCGGTATTCAGAAAATTGAAAGCCATTGCTGGTTAAGTTATATTGAGTCAGCAGATATAAAGACCAAAAGAGGACGGCAGCAACAAAAAAGAGGGTAATTTGACGTAATTTTGCTGGGGCAAATTTATCGGGGAAAAGACCGACGATAATTGCTCCAATTATTGGCAACCAAAGCAGGGTACTGAGCATATTGGTATCGATCAAATTTATAATGACTGGGATGAGAAAAGGATTAGCCAAACGACACGATGACTAATCTAGAATTGACTAAATTAAACTCACTTTGCCGGTATCGAGATCGTAGTAAGCACCGACAACTTTTAATTGTTTGCCGTCCACTAATTCACCAATAACTGGGGATTTGCCTAATTTCTCTACTTGATAGACAACATTGGATTTAATTGCTCGCTCAAGTTTGTTAGAACCGGGTTGTTTTTCGGCCCGATCAACTCCCACCTGTAGGCCATCGATTAAACGACCGATTTGTCCGGGGAATCGACCCCCTTCAATGGTGGCTTTTACCGCTCCACAACGAGAATGTCCAAGGACAACAATTACCTTGGCTCCTAACACCAACGTGCCGAATTCGAGGCTACCAATTTCTTCGGAAGTGGCTAAATTTCCCGCTACCCGACACACAAATAGATCTCCTAATCCTTGATCAAAAACGATTTCTGCTGGTACGCGAGAATCGGCACAGCCCAAAATTGCCGCAAAAGGGGCTTGACTTTCGGCCACTTCTGTGAGTCGAGCTTGATCGCGGTTAG
Organism: Microcystis sp. Msp_OC_L_20101000_S702; assembly: GCF_007095705.1. Taxonomy (NCBI): domain Bacteria; kingdom Bacillati; phylum Cyanobacteriota; class Cyanophyceae; order Chroococcales; family Microcystaceae; genus Microcystis; species Microcystis sp. Msp_OC_L_20101000_S702. Next base: position 9,064 of record NZ_SFBO01000011.1, on the reverse strand, counting down.
GACTTTTTTTTCTTCGTTCCCAGAAACGTTGATTGCCTTCCATGAGCATAGTTAAGGCCTGGTCTGGGTTCAATCCTTGATTTTGAGCCGTTAGCCATGGCTGGGAATTAACAGCAGTTTGGGCGTTACTTTTGGACAACTGAGAACCCAAAACAGAGGCGGCTAGACTGGTTCCCAAAAAACCACCCCCATAACGGATTAATTGGCGACGAGAGGTATTGAACATAGGTAATTGTTTCCATTAATCAGGACAAATCCTATTGTCAGGGCCGGGGATGCTAAAGAAAAGCCTAAGTTATCAAATCTTTAACTGAAAACTAGAGAAATTTGTGCTAGTAGGGGCCAGCAGATGATAATACCAATCAAAGCCACCCCCAAAATAATCGACAGAAAGTAAAATTGGGTCTGTCCTGAGACGTTATATTTCAAACTCTGACCACCAAAAACCGTGGCTAATCCCACCAGATTAACGATGCCATCCACCAGAAAGGTATCGATCCAGTTAATAATTTGCGAGATTAATCCGACGACAAAAACGATGGTGACTTTATACAATTTGGCTGTATAAAGGTCGTTAGCAAAGAAATCTTGAAGGGCTTTCGGTTGAAAAACGATCGGTTTGGAGATATTTTCATTCAGATAAATATATGCTGCCGGAATTACGCCCCCAGCAGTGGAAAGTACCAAGAGAAAAGCAACTCCCAGATTTAAGTTACTTGGTAATAAATGCCATTGCGCTAATAAAATCGGCAGATGAAGGGCGAAACCCATGGTCACAGTCATGGGGATAACTAAGGGCCAAAGAGCTTCCGGAGAGCGCAGGGTCATTGGTTTGATTTTACCGCCAAAGAAAACGCAAAATTCTCTAGTGACACTAAAGGCAGTTAAGGCATTGACCAACAATAGCACTAATAACAGTAAACCACTGATTTCTGCGAGGCGATCGCCCATGCGGGCTAATGACCAAAAACCACCAAAGGGAGGCAGTGCGACTAAACTAGCGGCACCGACGAGATAACAAATACCGGAAACGGGACGACGGGACCATAAACCGCCGTATTGGCTTAAATCTTGGCTGATATTATTCCAAATGATGTTACCCACCACCATGACTAACAGGGACATAGCGATCGCATAAGTCAAGAGTAACACTAAAGCGGTTTGCGTTTGTCCGGTGGCCACAGCGATAAAAATCAGCCCCATGTAGGCGCTGACGGAATAGGAGAGGGAGCGCTTGACATCGATCTGGGCGATCGCAATTAAACCCGCACCGATAGCGGTGACAGAGCCAACAATGATCATCACCTGTAAGGTTAAGGGCGATAATTGTAGCACTGGCTCTAATTTCACCAATAACCAAGCGCCAGTGGAAACGACGACGGTATTCCGCAGAATTGTCGCGGGCATCGGTCCTTCCATGGCCTCATCTAGCCATAAATGCAGGGGAAATTGAGCGCATTTGCCCATTGGACCCGCAATCAGGGCTAAACAGAGTAAATTAGCCACATTGGGGTTTAAATTGGCTGTAGCCGCCCATTCTGCCAATTGGTCAAAGTTCCAGGTTCCCGCCAGGGGTAAAAGGGCCACCACTCCCATCAAGAGGATTAAATCGCCAATCCGTTTGGTTAGAAAAGCATCCCGCGCCCCCGTTACCACCAGAGATTGATTGAACCAGAAACCAATCAGCAGATAAGTGCCGAGGGTGAGAACTTCTAGCACACAATAGCTGAAAAATAGCGAATTACAGATAACTAGGGCGCACATACCCCCTTCAAAGAGGGCGACGAGAGAATAAAACCTTGCCCAACCCCAATCCATTTCTAGATAGGCGATCGCATATACCTGAGCGGCGAGGTTTAAGCCGGTAATTAGCAGTAAAGCCCCGATATTAACGGCCGAAATCTGCACATCTAAAGATATGCTTAAATCTGCGGCATTTAGCCAATTAAATGCTATAGATTGGGGCGGACGACCCCAAACGGCGAGCAAAGCAAAAAGGCTATGCAAAAAAGCCCAGCAGGTCATGATCAAGTTCAGATAACCAGCCGGTCGCGGGCCAGTTTGCCGGATAATACCGGGAGACCAGGGTAGGGCGAGAAGTGCGCCCGCAAAGGCATAAAGAGGTACCAACCAGATAGTCTGGCTGAAGGACTCGAACATATAACCACCTCAAGAAGAAAAATGATCCTGAATTAAAGTTTAAGGTTTAATGGGTCACTAATAGGCTGTGACCATTTTTTAACGGGGCATGAATCGGGATGGCTTGACTAGCTTCCAGCAGGTATTTTAAAAAAGCATCGGCAATCACGGAAAGTTGTTTTCCGGCCAGATAACAAACGTACCAATTGCGCTGAATCGGAAACTGTTCCACGTCGAGGATGGCTAATTCGCCGTTTTCCCCTTCCGAGATGAGAGTGTGCTTAGATAGTACCGATAGTCCCAAACCGCCAGAAATAGCCTGTTTGATGGCCTCGTTACTGCCTAATTCCAAACGCACCTTAACTTTAATATCGTGGAGATTAAATAATTTTTGTACCGCTTGGCGGGTTCCAGATCCCGATTCGCGCATAATAAAAGGTTGATGGTTGAGGCACTCAAGGGGCAGATTTTTCTGGCCCACCAATGGATGATCCCGTCGCGCCACCACCACTAGAGGATTTTCCAGAAAAGACTGAGAACAAAGTTCCACTTCTTCCGGCGGTTGACTGAGAATATAGAGGTCATCCTCGTTATTTAACATTCGCTCTTGCAGTTTCTGGTGATTAGTCACCTGTAGAGCGATGTCGATACCGGGATACTGTTGACAAAATGCCCCCAGTAATCGCGGCACAAAGTATTTAGCGGTAGTAATTACGCCTAAAGTCAGTTTTCCCTGTCTAGTTCCCTTAATATCGGCCACTTTCATCTGAAAGTTGTCCAATTTATTAAAAATCTCTTGACAGGTGAACAGTAATTCCTGACCCGCTTCGGTTAAAAATAAACGTTTGCCAATTTGCTCGAATAGCGGTAAACCCACAGCTTTTGTGAGTTGTTTGACTTGGGTTGAGACGGTAGGTTGAGTGATAAATAACTCCTCGGCCGCCTTGGTGAAGCTACTGTGTCGTGCGGTAGCCTCGAAAACCCTTAACTGGTGCAGGGTTGCCTGTATCAAGTTCTTATCTCCTCCTCAATAATAACTATTTGTCACCATCAATCCTAACGCCTTTATAGATTCTAGTCAATTAACTTTTTGATAAATATAGACTCTAATAGATATAACCACCACTTAAGACCTTTTGTCAGCCATCAGCTTTTTTCTCCCTCCTCCCCACTCCCCCACTCCCCCACTCCCCAATTCATAATTCCTATTCATAATTCATAATTCATAATTATCTTGCTACAATCAAAAAACAACCATCTATTAAAAATAAAAGACAATGGTTAGTTATCTTGATATTGACGACGATCTTCTTTTCCCAGATAGTGATGGTCAACCGATGGCAGATAATACCGAACAATATGAGTGGATTGTCAAAATTAAGGAGAATTTAGAGATTATCTTTGCGGATGACCCTAAGGTGTTTATTGCCGGAGATTTACTCTGGTATCCTCTGCGTTCTACTTTGGTTTCACCGGTTGCTCCCGATGTGATGGTAGCTTTTGGCCGTCCCAAAGGACGGAGGGGTTCCTATCGTCAATGGCAGGAAGAAAATATCGCTCCTCAAGTGGTTTTTGAAATTCTATCACCGAAGAATACAAAAGCAGAGATGAGTCGAAAATTAGAGTTTTATGACACATATAGTGTAGAAGAATACTATTTATATAACCCGATGCGCTGTCGTTTACAAGGTTGGCAAAGACAGGGAGAAAATTTAAGAGAAATTATCCCCATCAATGACTGGATAAGTCCCCGCTTAGGTATGCGTTTTATCTGGGATAAATCTAGTTTAGAATTGTATCGTCCCGATGGAGAAAAATTTTTAACAACTGTTGAGTTAGAGTCTCAAATGCGTCAAGAAAAGAAACGCGCTGATAAAGAAAAGAAACGTGCCGATAAAGAAAAGAAACGTGCCGATAAGGAAAAGAAACGCGCGGATCGACTAGCGGAACGCTTAGAGGCGTTAGGATTAACCTTAGAAGAAGAATAATACCATGCCATTACTTTGGAAAAATGGTATTTAGATTAAGTTTTTTCATAGGTTATTAGTAAACAATAATCAGTGAACTGATAACTGATAAGCCTTATTAAGGGGGGATTAAAGGGGGGACTAAGGGGGGATCGGCACCCCCCTTATCAAGGGGGGCAGGGGGGATCGAACCTAAAATCCATTTTTAATTTAATTATAACCAGCTACTTAACTGATAACTGATAACTGATAAATGTTTACTGATAGCTAAAAAAATCTTTAAACTTCTAATAAATTTTCTAGGCGATCGAGAACGATATCGGTGATACACTTAATCCGGTATAAACAGGCTTTAGTATCTGTGGAGTTGAAAGTGCCATTTTCCCAATACTTGTTACTACCGGCACCACCCCCACAAACCCCAAAATAATCGCATTTTTGGCGACATAAATCGACTCCACCGCGTATATCAGCGTAAATTTTTTGAAATTTCTCGGTTTCACAGATAGATTCTAGGGAATCGCTCAAAACATTACCAAAGATAAAATCACCGTAGGGTTGGGTTTTAATCGATAGTAATTCTGGATCAAAAGTGGAAAAATTACCTTGATTATCAAAATTGACAATCATAAAAGGTCGATTCATATCGGTATTTTCTAAGCGTTCATCGGCATAAATCAAACTACAGATCGATTCAAATTCCCGCAGCTTAAATTCTCCTTGTTTAGCCGTGACTAACTGCCAAAATCTGGCGATAAACTGGCGATAACGTTGTTCAATCCCTAATTTATCTAAGGAAGATTGCGAATGAATCCCCTCGGTTTCTTCCATATTAAAAGCCACATCGGTAAGACCATGATCCCAAAAAAAGTTAAAAATTTCGTCGGGATAGTCGAGGGAATCTTCTGTTAAAACAGCGATGATACTAACATCAATTTCATGTTTTTGCAAGAAAGAAATCCCCCGCATAGTAGCAGCATGACTGCCAGTTCCCTTACGATTTTGCCGGTGGATATCATGAATGAAAGCTGGTCCATCAAGACTGACTCCTACATAAACATCATGCTTTTTAAATAATTGACACCAACCATCGTTAATATAAGTGGCGTTAGTTTGTACCGAATGACGAAAACAATAACCCTGCTGATTATATTTCTCGCTAACTTCTGCAATTTTAGCAAAGGCACTTTCATAAAAACTGATGGGAACTGCTAAGGGTTCGCCTGCGTGCCAGCAAATGGTAAAATTATCTTGGAGAAAACGACTACTAAAAACCCTCTGAAAAATCGGCTCGATTAAATCTAAGGATAAGGTATTTTTTAAATGGCGATCGGGTAAATAACAGTAATCACAATTGAGATTACAAAAAGAAGTCGGCTGCACGACTACTAAAGTAATTGGACCACAATCCGACCAATCTATATTTACGGGTTTTTTCATGATTCTATTGTTTAAATTATCACTTAAGTATGATAACCGATTCTGGGAAGTCTATCTTAATTTTACCTATAGTAGAGCATTTTTCAGTCTGCTGAGGTACAAAAGTTATGGATTTTAGGCAAAAGGCAAGAGGCAAAAGGGAAGAAAAATAGGTGTACATCACTAGCTTAGGAAACGCTATATTTCCTATTCCCTCAATAATAAATAATATAATTGACCCGGAGTATTAATTAAACCGGCTCGCTCGCCAGCATTTTTTCCTGTTCCCATAAAAATATCTACCCTCCCAGTACCTTTAATTGCGCTGCCAGTATCTTGATCGAGAACATAGCGACTCACTAATTTTTTATTAAGATTTTCCTGGGGAATTTCTGTCTCAATTACCGCTAAAGCACCGGGGGGAAAAATACTTTTATCTGTAGCGATCGATCTTTCTGGTAAAACCGGAACTCCAATACTACCAGTGGGAGGCGCACCGTGGGTTTCTCGAAAGAAAATAAACCGATTATTGCGGGGGATATAATTCTTTAATTGCTCAGGATTACTTCTGAGAAAATCCAAAACCATTGGTAAGGTTAAACCCTCAGCAGGAAAAATACCATCGGCAATCATTTCTTTTCCCAGACTTGTGTAGGGATGCTCGGTATTGCCATCAAAACCGATGCTCATAATTTGACCATTAGGTAAACGTAATTTTGCCGAACCTTGCACATGAACTAAATAAGCTTCTAAGCGATCTTTTAACCAGACTAATTCGTATCCCGCTAGACGGCTATTTTCCCCTAGTAAACCATCTTTTCCCTCTAATTCTACCCTAGCTGGATGGGGTTTAGACCAGCGAGAAAAGTTAGTAGGTTGGCGATAGAGAGGATATTTATACTCGGCGTTTTTTTGCCGACTTGCTTGATAAATTGGCTCAAAATAACCAGTAAACTTAACATTTCCCTGACTATCATTACCCAAAGAACGATACCAAATAAATTCTTTTTTAACTGCCTTTTGTAGAGCTGCGGGAGTGGGAGAATTCTGTACTAATTGACGAAAACGTACTAAGGAACGCTGCACTCGCTGACGAGTTATTTCAGGAATAGGATAATTTTGATAGGCGCGGATCGCCGCCGAGCTATTCAGATAACGTAAACTATGATCGATCGCTTGTAGTAGGGTTTTTTTGTCCTTTGGCAGTCGTTCATCGTATCCCGTAGATGTTCCTAATTGTGAGATTTCAAGGCGTTCTAGGGGCAAATTTGCGGGGGTGAGGGCAATTAATCCCAAGCTGAGGGGGAGGAGTGCCAAAAGGTGTTTCATGGTGATAGGAGTGGGCAGCTATTGACGGGATTAACAATCAAGAAGGATCAAGGAGAAAAGTTGTTTCTTATTTATATCATGAGGATAATTGTTGTCGATAAATTTTAATTTGTTCCAAGCGAGGGCCTACCTTAGAAATGATGGTAAATTCTAAATTTTGGTAATATAATTGTTCTCCCACCCTCGGTATTTTTTGCCAATGATGGAGGATAAAACCGGCTAGGGTTTGGTATTCATCGGCCAAGGGTAAGCTTAAATTTAATGCTTTGTTCACGTCCTCTAAATTCATTTGTGCTTGTACGAGAAAAGTTGATTCATCGAGGATTTGGTATTCTAATATTCCTGATTGATCACTAGGGGAAAAAGTTCCCAGAATCTCACCGATTAAATCTTTCAGAGTTAATAAACCGGCTGTTCTGCCAAATTCATCCACAATGATAACCATCTTTAAGGATGATTCCCGCATCACTGTTAGTAATTCATTTAAGGGAGTGGTTTCGGGGAAAAAACGCACAGGTTTCAACCAAGTTTTAATCGGGGTTGTTAAATTTAACTGACCTTCGGCAAGGGGTAAAGCTAAATCTTTAAAATCGATCAGACCACGGATATCATCGCTGGAATCTCCTTCCACAGGATAACAAGAATAGCCGCTGTTAACTACTTGGAGCAATAATTCCTCAAAAGTTGCGGTCGAGGGAATAGCTATTAAACGGTTATGGGGAACCATAATTTCTGAGGCAGTGATTTCGCCAAACTGGAAAACATTGTTTAAGATTTTCCTTTCCGCTGCTTCTAATCCTGTTAATTCCCCTTCCATGCTGATAATTAATTGTAATTCCTCGGAAGTTACCCGACTGGAACGCTGTAGATCCACTTCGGGAATACGGGTTAAAACCAATAAAAAACGAGTTGATTGGTTGAGAATACCGATAAAAGGCTTAAAAATCCGGGAAATAACGCCAATAGGTGCTGCTAATAATCGCGCCATCGGTTCGGCATAAATTAAAGCTAGGGATTTGGGATAAAGTTCCCCAAAAACTATCTGGAGATAGGCAACAATTAAAAAAGCTAGACAAAGAGAGAAACCATGGGAGAGAAGATTTTGCCAGTTTAAAGAAAAGGGTAAAAAACTTAGTAATTTCTTCACAAAAACGGTCATGGTACTCTCCCCGATCCAACCTAAAGCTAAACTAGAAAGGGTGATGCCTAATTGAGTAGTGGAAAGTAAGCGATCGAGACTTCTTTGTAGAGATTGTACCGTCTGCGCTGGCACATCTCCCGCAGCCACTAGCTGACTGACGCGGGTACGACGGACCGACACAAGCGAAAATTCCGCCGCTACGAAAAAAGCATTGAGGACGATTAGTAAAAAGACTAAAATTAAACGAGTCAATAAATCCTGATTATCCATAGCGAAAAGGCAAAATTCGCCTTTTTTAAAGCCTATCCCTTGGTTTCGTTCTTTGATTGCGGTTTGTTTTTCTGTTGTTGCATATAAACTCTCACTCTTTTAATTACTTCTTGTTCTTTCACGGGGATAAAAGTTTGATTGCGACCATAACTGGTGCGATCGTTGGTAAACTTTTTAGCGGGGTTGATATCCGGTTGACTGACTCCCTTCAGGGAGGCGATTCCCAATTGATAGGCTACCCAACCGCTACCGAAACCGGCGGCTAACATGGCTACCATCAAAAGGAGTCCTAACTGCAAGGAGGTGCTGATTGCAAATTTTTTCATCTTGGTGGGGCTGAATTTTCACGTTCAGAGTAATTACCGATCTATAATGAGTTAATAGTATAACCCAGGGTTGGCCGAGCGGTTGAGGCAACGAACTCATAATTCGTGCTAGGCAGGTTCAACTCCTGCACCCTGGATAGTTTTGATCGCTTCAGGCGATCGGGTTTAACTGCACTAGAGTAAGTTATAAGTTAATCTTGTGGCTCTTCTGGTTTCTGTGTGGAAACGGGGTCTATACTGATAGTTTCTTCAGCAAAATAGTCCTAAAAGTCTTTCCCAGTAAGCATTTCATGATTCTATAAGCAAAAATTATCACACAAAGTCGAGAAGAGCCATCTTGTTCTTGTTAGTGCAGAATAGTTACTAATTCTGTACGCAAATATTGCATCTAGAATTAGCTTTGTACGCTTTGACCCGTACTGGGTTAACTACGAACCTCTCTATCGGATTCCCGCTAAAGGCGGCCTCTCCGA
>NZ_SFBO01000109.1:0-4135 GCF_007095705.1 Microcystis sp. Msp_OC_L_20101000_S702 | reverse complement strand
TAAGACCAGAACAGAGTAAATCTGTTAAGGCAGGTGCGGAACCCCGCAAGGGAAAGAAGCAGAAACCTAAATCGTGAGGTTTGGGAATCACCGTCCGTTTACGGCGGTGAGGATGTCAATATTAGTTGTTTTTTTTCGAGATCGAGCTAGACTTAATTAACCTGTTAAGTAGTTGGACAAAAGTAAAGTTAACTGTGGGGTAAGGAGTCAGGAGTCAGGAGTCGGTCGTCAGTAAGAATTGCGGCAATTTACATTTCTTAAGATAGACAACAGAATTTATGTCCGACTACTTACACAATCAATTCTAGAGCTTGCCAACGGCTAATAGGGTCAATTTTGGCCGCTAACTGGTTCCTGTGTCAATCGACTTTTTTTATTAGCGGCGAAATCGATTTGACCACGTTTAGGATCATTGTCATCATCTCTAGACAACCAGCTATTGTTCTGACGTTCCCCAAAACCAGAGACTTCCTACCTGACAATTAAGATAACTTCTAGATTAGCTGACCAATTTTGTGTAGCTGTTAACTTTTGTAAAAAAAACATCGTCTGCATCCCATTGTACAGCTAGACTAAAAATAGCTAGAAAAAGCAGTTAGATCGGCAAGAGAGAAAAGGTACAAACCCTGACTGGGAGATGAAGGGTAAATACGCAAATAAGCCTCAATTCCGCTCTAAAGTTGGCTTTACCGACAGCGAGAGACCAGATTAATCAGGGAAATATCGTCAGATAAACTAATCAATATAGCTTCTTAGGTGTCTGGGAGTGAAAAAGACAGAGAACGAGGGTTTTCTAGTTCCTATAACTGCACTAATCAGAGACCTAGAATTTACCTCTAAACCGACAACTAAATTATCAGGAGAATTTGGGTTATGCCGACTCTACACACGCTGACCAATGATAGTATCTCTTGTTCCTTGTCCGATCGCATGGAGAATGTCAATTTCCACTGCGAATTAGAAAATCAAATTCATCCCACCTACGGCCTCGAAAACCTAGGCATGAAAAATCTCGGTCGCGTTTATCGCAATCTTTCCGTACCGCAATTAGTCGAACAGGCGATCGAACATCATGAGGGCGTTTTAGCCGATAATGGGGCTTTAGTGGTGGAAACGGGTAAATATACCGGTCGTTCCCCCAAAGATAAATTCATTGTCAAAGAAGCCAATAGCGAAAAGGAAATCGACTGGAATCAGCATAACGCCCCGATTAGCGAGGAAAAATTCCAGCAGTTATACCGAAAAGTCCTCGCCTATGTGCAGGGAAAAGACCTATATATCTTCGATGGTTACGTCGGGTCCGATCCTAATTGTCGCTTTGGCGTGCGCGTTGTCACCGAAATCGCCTATCATAATCTTTTTGCCCATCAGTTATTCCTCCGGCCCAGTGCGATCGAACTAGCTGCCCATGAAACTGATTTTACCGTGATTGCCCTGCCGGGGTTACAGGGAGATCCCGAAGATGACGACCTGAACAGCGAAGCCTTTATCGTCCTCAACCTGGCCAAAAAAATCGTTCTCATCGGTGGCACTCGCTACGCTGGCGAAATCAAAAAATCCGTCTTCTCGATGATGAACTACCTGATGACCAAACAAGGGGTTTTACCGATGCACGGTGCCGCTAACATGGATAAACACGGTCATACAGCCCTCTTTTTCGGTCTCTCCGGTACGGGTAAAACCACCCTTTCCGCCGATCCTAAACGCAGCCTCATCGGTGATGATGAACACGGTTGGTCAGAAGACGGCATTTTTAACTTTGAAGGCGGTTGTTATGCTAAAACCATCCGTTTAAGTGCCGAATACGAACCCCAAATCTGGGCGGCGATTCAATTTGGCACTATTCTCGAAAACGTGATCCTTTCCCCCGATAATCGCCTTCCCGACTATGATGATGGACGTTTGACCGAAAACACCCGCGCCGCCTATCCCCTGCGTTATATCCCTAATTGTGCCGTATCTGGCATGGGAACCCACCCGAAAACGATTATCTTCTTAACTGCCGATGCTTTTGGGGTACTGCCACCAATCGCCAAATTAACCACGAACCAAGCGATGTATCATTTCCTCTCCGGCTATACTAGCAAATTAGCGGGAACGGAACGGGGAATCACCGCCCCACAGGTGACTTTTTCCAGTTGTTTCGGTCAATGTTTCTTCCCTCTCTCACCCCTGGTCTATGCCCAAATGTTAGGGCAACGTTTAGAACAACACCCCGAAACCTCGGTTTATCTGATTAATACCGGTTGGTCTGGCGGTCCCTACGGAGTCGGCGATCGCATTTCGATCAAACACACCCGCGCTATGGTTTCCGCCGCTTTAAATGGCGATTTAGAGGAAGTAGTTTTCCATCCTCATCCCATCTTTCAAGTTCTCGTCCCCGAAATTGTCCCCGGAGTTCCCAAAAAAATCCTCGACCCGCGACAAGCATGGCAAGATGGCGAATCCTACGACCTACAGGCGCGAGAATTAGCCCATCGTTTCGTGGAAAATTTCCGTCAATTTACCACTGCCTCCCAAGAAATCATTGCAGCCGGTCCAATTTGGGAATAACAGCATCAAGGAATCGGTTATCAACTATCAGTTAAAATGAGATTTTCTCGCAGTTTAATTGCCGTCGGGTGTATTGGGGCAGCCTAATACACCAGCAATACTGCTATCTATTACCCATAGCTTGTCCGGCGAGATAACCAGTGGTCCAAGCGCTTTGAAAATTAAATCCTCCCGTGACTGCATCGATATCTAGTACCTCCCCGGCAAAATATAACCCCGGACAGATTTTACTTTCCATAGTTTTAAAATCCACTTCCTGAAGATTCACTCCCCCAGCGGTGACAAATTCCTCCTTAAACACCCCTTTTCCTTTGATTTGATATTCCCCTTGCTGTAATTCAATCATTAATCGATTGAGAGTATTTTTAGATAATTCTGCCCAGGGAGTTTCCGAGTTAACAGTCAAGTAACTTAATAAACTCTGCCAAAGACGCTTAGGTAACTGTTCAAAGGGACAATAATTAAAAAGTTTTCTTTTGGGATATTCACTTTTAGTTTGTAAGATAATTTCTCGCAATTTTTCAGGATGATAATCCCCTAACCAATTAATTATTAAAGGCATTCGGTAATGCTGCTCGTGAAGCACCCGCGCTCCCCAAGCAGAAAGTTTTAAAATAGCCGGTCCACTAACTCCCCAATGGGTAATTAATAAAGGTCCGATTTGTTCTAATTTACTTCCCCCAAGACGAACTCGCACTTTATCCACAGCAACCCCTAACAAATCTTGCAGACGAGGATCGGCAATTTGAAAGGTAAATAAAGAAGGGACAGGAGAGACTAGAGAATGACCTAAATCTTGAGCGGTGCGATAACCAAAAGGACTACTTCCCGTAGCAATTAAAAGCTTATCTGCCCTAATTTGCTCATCTCTTTTTAATTCAATTAAAAAACTTTCTTCCTGTTTTTTTACCGATTTAACTGGGGAATTTAGCCTTAAATTAACCCCAGCAAAAGTCGCACTTTCCCGCAGACAATTAACAATAGTTTCAGAATTATCGGTGCTGGGAAACATTCGCCCATCGGCTTCTGTTTTGAGTTTTACCCCCCGCAATTCAAACCATTTAATAGTATCTTGGGGTTGAAAACGACTAAAAGCTCCCCGTAGTGCTTTGCCACCGCGAGGATAATAATTAACCAATTGGGAAACATCAAAACAATGATGGGTGACATTACAGCGTCCCCCTCCCGAAATCCGCACTTTCGCCAGAGGTTCTTTTGCCGCTTCTAGGATAGTAACGCCAGCTTTGGGGTTAGATTCTGCCGCTTTAATTGCGCCAAAAAATCCCGCTGCCCCGCCACCAATTACGACTATTTGAGTCATATAAGTAAGTGGTTATAATTAAATTGAAGATAGATTTTGTCTTTGATCCCCCCTGCCCCCCTTGATAAGGGGGGTGCCGATCCCCCCTTGATCCCCCCTTGATAAGGGGGGTGCCGATCCCCCCTTAATCCCCCCTTGATAAGGGTAGGGTTGATTCATTTAAATTAAGTATAGCTGATTTTGAGTCAATAAATTTGATCGAGGATTCTCAAGTTTATCTTTTTCTAATCAAAAGAGTTAGTCATAATAACTAATCTTTAA
>NZ_SFBO01000108.1:0-6777 GCF_007095705.1 Microcystis sp. Msp_OC_L_20101000_S702 | reverse complement strand
TTAGGATAAGTTATAATTTAAAAAATTAATCAACAACTAAAGCTTATGCTTGTAGCTAAGTGAAATCATTGATTAAGAGACCTGTACTTTTCAATGACTTTTTCAGCAAACCCTAATTATAACCAGCTACTTAGGGTCGCAGATACTAGAAAAAAATCAAGCCACTACAGTGGCACCCTTGAGATAATCTTCTAGTTGGCGATCATTATCGTGACTGAGATTGCCTAGAGGTAAAGTTTCGACGCTAAAAGCTCTCACCTCGCTAACTTCTAATGTATCTTTGATCTGAAAATTACCCGCAGCTGTCACTTCAATTAACAATGAAATGGAGTGAATACGCGGATCACGCTCAAAAGAGGAATAAACCCCGACTAAACGCCCTAAACTGACTAAATTTAATCCTGTTTCCTCTTTTAATTCCCTTTGGGCAGTATTAAAAATATCTTCCCCCCAATCGATCATTCCCCCCGGTAGGGCCCATTTGCCGGTGTCTCTGCGTCGGATTAAAACAATTGTGCCATCAGCAAGCAGCGGAATTATTGTCACCCCAGTTACAGGATGACGAAAGATAATTCCCATAACACTTTTAATAAAATACCAAACACGACCCATAGGAATTAGGAGATAGGAAGATAGGGAGATAGGGAGATAGGGAAATTTTAACTAATACCCCAAAACCCCAAAACCCCAAAACCCCTAACAATATCAATCATGATCGAGAATGGCTTTAGCTTGAATTAAAGCCGATCGCACTTGTTCAAAACCTGTGCCACCATAGCTATTACGGGCTGCTACCACCTGACGAGGAGCGATCGCGTCGTAGATATCGGCCTCAAAAGCCGGATGTAATTCTTGCCATTCCGTCAGGGTTAAATCTTTTAATAACTTACCCGCTGCCAAACTGCTTTTAACGACTTTCCCGACTAAATTATAAGCTTCTCGGAAGGGAATCCCCTTACTGGCTAAATAATCCGCCACATCCGTCGCATTAGAAAAATCTTCCGCCACCGCATTAGCTAATCGGTCGGTTTTAAATTGAATCCCGGTGGCTAAAAGTACCGTCATCGCTTGTAAACAAATCCGCACGGTTTTAACGCCATCAAATAACGCCTCCTTGTCCTCCTGCAAGTCTTTGTTATATGCCAGGGGTAAACCCTTCATTAAGGTCAATAACGCTTGTAAATGCCCAAAAACCCGCCCTGTTTTGCCGCGCACCAATTCGGGAACGTCGGGGTTTTTTTTCTGGGGCATAATGCTAGATCCCGTGGCACAACTATCGGTGAGAGTGATAAAACTAAATTCTTGGGAAGACCAGAGAATCATTTCTTCGCTCAAACGGCTCAGGTGGACCATAATCAGACTAGCGGCCGTCATAAATTCAATAGCAAAATCTCGATCGCTGACTCCATCGAGACTATTGTTATACACCTGCTCAAAATCGAGTAAATTGGCACTGTAATGACGATCAATCGGAAAAGTCGTCCCCGCTAAAGCGCCACATCCTAGGGGCGAAATATTAGTCCTGGCGCGAATTTGCCCTAATCTTTGGTGATCCCGTTCGGCCATTTGAAAATAAGCGAGGAGATGATGGGCTAAACTAATCGGTTGAGCGCGCTGTAGGTGGGTGTAACCGGGGATCAGGGTTTCCAGATGGTTTTCAGCGTGATTGACTAAAGCTTGCTGAAAATTGCGAATTTCTTGCCTAATATCATCAATTTGTTGTCTAAGATACAGACGTATATCTGTTCCTACCTGATCATTCCGCGAACGGGCCGTGTGCAGTTTTTTGCCCACATCTCCCACAATCTCGGTTAAACGACGTTCTACGGCAAAATGCACGTCCTCTTGATCGATGCCGGGGTTAAAGTTGCCGGTGCGATATTCTTGACGAATTTGTTCCAATCCAGAGACGAGACTATCTGCTTCTTCGGGGCTGATAATACCCGTATAAGCGAGCATTTTAGCGTGAGCGATCGATCCGGTGAGATCATACTCGATTAATTCGATATCAAAGCCAATACTGGCGTTAAATTCTACGATCGTAGGATGGAGACTACCTTCAAAGCGATCGCTCCAAGTTTTCTTTGCTGTCACTGTTTTCGTTAGATGATTGTGGATAAAGTTAACCAAAATATGCTGGACAATTTTGGGGAATAATCCGGTGCTGATAGCATTACCGCTTCAGGTTAGAAAAATCTCCAACCCTACAAACATAAGAATAGCAAGAATTGCTCGCTCTGGCTGAATGCCCATAGGCGAAAAGCTAATAAGAAGTAAAACCTCGAAACATATAACCGGCAATGAAACCGATTAATAGGGCCCATGCTTGCCCAGTTTTGACGAAATTTGAGAAGGATTTCTGAACATTGCCGATGATATCCACGTCTTGCTCCGAAATAGTCATCAAGACATTGGTAAGAGGCGAAAAGTCGATCGAGACGGATAGATGATGGAAGATGTCGATCACGATGGCATTCCTCAAAGACGAAAATCTACAGAATAAGTTAACATGAAAACGACTAAATCAAAACCGCTTTTGTCTCCCTGGTGGTGAGTTGGAAAGGAGGTCACTTTCAAGATGATTGAGATTGCTGGTAATAGGATAATAGTAAATTGCCCGCTTTTGCTAAATCTTGCCCAAAGGCGATAATTCCTTCTTCGTGACCACTCATCACTAAAATTTGTTGCTCCTCTAGATGATCTTCTTGACATAAACGGATAATTTCTGCGGCCATTTCTGGGGTTCCATAGGCGATATTTTCTTGAGTGGTCGGCACTCGATACATTAAATTTTGCCACAGGGGGCGATGGTGAATATGAATCACCCCATTAATCTGGGGATTCGCTTCATAAATCGCTGCATGGGTGAGAGTTTCTGAAGAAGCGGCAATTGTTCCCCGACAAGTGACCCGATTTTCTTGCCAATCGTAGTCTATAACTGTGGTGTAATGGGATTCATTTAATACTGGGATTCCCCCGGTGTTAGTGCCAGAAATAATGATTTCTTTGTCTATTTTTCCTCGTTGACTCACATTCCCAAAACCGATTCCGTTATCGTATTGACCGATTAATCCTAATCGATAGAGGCGATTGCGCCAATAATTTAATTCTGCAATCTCTGAGCTTATTAAGGGACGGTCAGGAATCCAAGTACAATTGTATTTAACGTAGCCTTCGTCAATCATAGATTTTTCTGAAAATATTCGGGATAACTTTGACAAACTTTCTGCACAAAGTCCTGGAGAGGATAGGAAATATTGGCGATATAATTATCTTTAATTGCTTGAGAAAATAGGGGTAAAACTTCCGTATCTAAGGCGGGGTTAAATAAGTTGATAGGTAGAATTAAATCGGAACATTCCCGCACATCAATGGTCTCAAAATTATCGGCTATAATTAACCAAAGAGGACGCACCCAAAGAGCCGAACGACTTTCGATCACCTGAATTACTTCTCCGTATAAAGTTCGATTTTTGCAGAATAAACTAACAATTTGATGGGGAGTGAATGTGTTCATAGACGATTCTAGTTTTCCTCGATCAGCTAAGACGCATTTTAATCGCTTATTCTTAGATTAGCCGAATCTTCCCCCAATCTCTTTACTCTTGCAAGAGCCAACAGTAAAGAGTATCTCATCTCCACAAGCAATTTAAATGCGTGGGCAGCTTATCTTTCACTGATCACTGAAAAAAGCTGGCCACTTGCCAATCCCTTGCCAGATCGGGAAAAAACGGCTCTTCTAGGTTGTGTGTGATAAGTTTAACTTACATAGGATTGATCGATCTTTGTGTCCTTTGTGTCTTTGTGGTTCGTTCCACCCCCTCTCTAGGAGGAATGTATCTTAGAATACATTTTACCCACCAAATCCAAGAGAGCCAAAAAACTCCGTTAGAATACGGAAAGCCGTTGACAAAACGATAGAAAATCATGACCGTTGCTTACCCTCGTAAATTCAAGAAGACGATGAGCGCTCGCGACATCATGAAGCGTGTTATTAGCGATCACGAAATTCATCTTGTCACCCTCAACCGTTACCGCTACAACGAACAACGTAGCTGTAAAGACCTGACCGAACTGATCGAAACCCTAGACGGACAACCGAAAGAACTGATCCAGGAGCTTTCCCGTCACGTCGCCGATGAGGCCCGCCATGCCTACTGGTTAACCGATTTATTAATCGAATTGGGGGCCGATGTGGGGAAACCGCCGGGGTTGTCCTATATTGATGAATTTGAACGTCTTCTCGATCAAGATCAATTCCAAGGTGAAGAACAAAGGGAAGATGGACTGATTGCGGCCCTAGCGGCAATTAACGTCACGGAAAAACGGGGATGCGAATACTTTGCCGCCCATATTTATGCTCTCAAAGCAGGGGAACAAACCCCGGAAAATCTGAAAATTCAGGAAACGATCGCCAAAATCTTTCCCGAAGAAGCAGGTCATGTGCGTTGGGGCAATCGTTGGTTAGCCAAAATTGCCCAAAAAAGCCCCGAACATCGGCAAAAAGTCGAAAAAGCTAAGGCCAAATACTCAGCGATCGAACAGGCCGCCTATGAATCGGGTATGGATATCACCCTGGGAGCAGAATTGCGCCGCGTCGGTCATTTAATGGACATCGCCGCCACTATGCCGCTCTGGGAACGTCCTCAATATCTGATGGAACGTTTACCCCAATCCCTTCTCGACCCGAAATTGCAATTATTCCGGGTAGAAGCGGCTCAAAAAGCCTGGAATCGTGATCCACAAATGTTTATGGAACGCTTTTTGCCGATGTTTTTTAATGCGGACGGCAATATCGGCAAAAAAGAGAAAGTCAACTAATTTAACCTTGATTTTCGGGGGCAATCCTTCAGCGATCGCTGAAGAAATGTTCATCGAGGATCGAGAAAATCAGCTATTGTTTTAAATAGGGGTGAGTTCTCGGCTTTGGGGCCAGAGAAACACCACTTTTTTACTGTTTATTTTGACTTTTCTTTTTTAGATTATGCGTCTTTTAGCTGCCTTTGATCGCTACCCCGATAGTGTATCGTTAACCCTAGAACCAGTAGCCACCGACTCGCAAAAATTTGATTTATATTTAACTTTACACCTACAAGCTCAAATTCAATCTCTCCTTGGCGGGGAAATCAAATGGGGACTAAAAGGAGGAAAATTAGATTTTCTTTTAGTTAATTGTCACCTAACACCAAATCCTCTTTCTAGTCAAGAGTTATACATAAATCGTATTAATAATTATCAATGGCGGTTATCTTTCAAAAGTCCTCAGTCAATATTTACAGGAGCGCTCGAAAGGATTAACCTAGGAACCGTCAGTGTGGAGGAAGAACCTTATCATCTGACGGTGCAATTTTCGCTGACAGCTGCGGATATCTGTATCACGGAAACATCGGGATTATGGAAACACGATCTAAGTCCCAATAAACATAGTATTTTAGAGCGAAAGTTAGCATTTTTCCTAATGGAAAATCAATTTGATGCTTTTTTGAGTCGTATTTCTTTGGGTTCATCGCAGGCAGAATTAGATAATGTTCTAGTTGAACCGCAACCGGCAGCATCAGAAAATTTAGAGAAATTGCAGACACAAATCGAGGGAATTTATGCTGCTATTAGTGATGATTTTCTGGAATTAGCCCGATTAGCTGAACTTAATCCCCTAAAAGATTTTACTGGGGCAAATCTCCTGGCAGCGGAATTAAGTGGTATATCTTTAGGCATGGCCAATCTCTATCAAGCGAATCTGCGGGGGGCCAATTTAACCGATGCTGATTTGAGCGAAATTAATGGCAGTCATGCTAATTTTAAGGGAGCAGATTTAAGCGGAGCCTTATTAGCTAATGCCGATTTAAGTTATGCTGATTTTTACCGTTCTAGTTTGGCTTTAGCTAATTTAATTGGCTCCAATTTAGAAGGAGCTAATTTGGTTGAAGTCAACATCACTCAAGCGAATTTTAGCGGGGCAAAAGTGAAGGGGGCAAAGTTTGCCGATAACGTGGGTATGACCGAGGAATTGCGGGAAAATTTACGCTTGCGCGGAGCTTTCTGCGATTAATCAACTATTCAGCCTCTAAATGACACCAAATACCCTCACCTTTCACCGAAAATAGCGTTATTAAATAACAAAAGAAGATTAGAGATTTTCCTCGATATTTATGCCCAATTCCCGCAGTTTAGCCGCTAATTTCGCCGCTTTTTGCTTTTCTTGCTCGACTTGGTTTTCTGCCGCTAAAACCCGATTTTCTGCCGCTAAAACCCGATTTTCTGCCTGTTGTGCCGCTTCTGCGGGAGTGGGTACTAATTCGCCTTTGGAGGTAAAATAGCGCAATTTATTGGCAGATAAACCCAAATATAAGCCTAATTGTTGACTCCAGAGCCATCCCTGGGGATTGGGGGTAATCGGTTGATATTGACCGCTAATTAGGGTAAATCCCTGAAATTCTAAGCTTTCTGGGTCAAACCAAAAATAATCGGGAGTGCGAAATATATCCTGATAAATTTGTTTTTTCTCCTCTCGGTCAACTTTGGCGGTACTATCGGAGAGAATTTCGATAATTAAATTGGGATATTTGCCCTCTTCTCGCCAAATTACCCAACTTCTGCGGTTGGGGTTGGGATTTGTCCCCAAAACGACGAAAAAATCCGGACCACGGAAGAATTCTGACTTTTTCTGGTTGGGACTGTAATAAATGGTTAAATTGCCGGCGGCAAAATAATCTTCTCGCTCGCGCCACCACCATTCTAAACACTGAATTAATAAAATAATTTGTTGTAGATGTAGGT
>NZ_SFBO01000107.1:0-9104 GCF_007095705.1 Microcystis sp. Msp_OC_L_20101000_S702 | reverse complement strand
TAACGAAGTTCGTAATTGTAGATACCAGCAATCAAATTCAATCTCAGACCAAATCGCCGTCTGCGATTTCTGTATCTTGATGAAAGTATCCGAAATATTTTGAGACGACGATGAATATGCTCTATAACTATGCGCCGTTGTGATAACTGACGATTGGCTTTTTTTGCTCTTTACTTAGTTTTTCTTTTTTCTTTTTTTTATGAGGAATTTGACTGTTTTGATGGAGCTTCTGAATTCCTTGATAGCCTTTATCCCCTAATATTTCTATTTTCTTATTTAACCTTATTTTGCTCTCTTTCCACAGTCGAAAATCATGGACTCTTCCTTTCTCACAACGGACACAGATTACCTGCTCGCTTTTTTGGTCGCAACGCGCTCGCTGCGCGAGATCGGCAACGACTTGCGACTTTAATGTGTGGTATTCCTGCTTGCCACTATGGTATGATTTCTGTTTTTTTTTGGGTCTTTCTATCTCCTGTTCTGACACATCCACCACTATTACTTCTATTTCACTATTACTTTCTAAGAGGGCTTTTTTTCCTGGTAGATTAAACAGACTTGATTTGATGAGAATATTCTCTACTTTCCTAACAATTCTATACGCCGTTGATTCGTTAATACCCCAACTATTTCCCAGATGAAAATAGGTGCGATATTCTCGCCAATATTCTAGTGTTATTAGTAGTTGGTCTTCCGTACTCAATTTGCTAGGTCTACCTGTCTTTTTTTGCCAAACTTTTTCTGCCTTTAGGACTGTTACCATATCCTTAAATGTATCTGGATACACGCCACACAAGCGTTTGAACTCTGTTGGCTTTAAAGTTTTTACTTGTTCGTAAGTCATCTTTCAATCTTAACTCTTGGACTATTTTATCCTATTTTGTCTAGACTTATGCAAGAGATCTAATCAGTCAAGTGTTAACTCACGACAATCATTTTCAGCAAGAGGGTTTCATAATTCTATTTGAATAACAGAGGTAAAATTAAACTTTCAGTCCCCCTAAGCTAGGAAAAACTATGCCCAAGCATTAATAGTAGTTTGTCGGCTGAATTATGGACAAATCTCGCTCACGGAACAGTGAACAATCAACAGTCAACTGATAAAAACCCCTCCAATTAATGAAGGGTAATTGTGGGATTTTATTGATGGTATTAGGAGACTTTTGTGGTTTCTTTTTCTGAAAAGACGGACAACATAAAATCACACACTCCCCACAAAAACTGTATCCTAAGCTACATTTTTATAAATATTTACATTCCTCTCCGTCAGGCTTCTTTAGCAACGTTAAGAGCGATCGCCTTCTATCTTTTAGTAGTCAATAATGCCGATGACTAGAGCTAAGTTAAGATTGAAGGGCATTCAGTTGTTAACTCATGTAATTCTTGAGTAGGGCGAAAATATGACGACACTACTTGTGCAAGCGACCTCGGCTCCTTTGATGATTGATCTTCCTTGGATTATGCCGATGACGGAGGAGCAATTTTATGAATTTTGTTTAGCCAATCGAGATTTACGCATTGAACGCAGCGCTAGTGGAGAAGTGATCGTTATGCCCCCTGCTTTTTCAGATACGGGTAATCGCAATTTTAACATAGCTCTGCAACTGGGGAACTGGTCAGAACTAGATGGAACGGGGCTTGGGTTTGATTCCAGTGCGGGTTTTACGCTGCCCAATGGCGCGACTCGTTCACCCGATGCTGCTTGGATTAAATTAGAACGCTGGAATGCTTTAACAGAAAAACAAAAAGCCTCTTTTGCCCCCATCTGTCCCGATTTTGTCATTGAATTACGTTCTGCTAGTGATACAGTATCCAGTTTGCAGAAAAAGATGGAGGAATATATTGCCAATGGTACTTTATTGGGTTGGTTAATCGATCGCCAAAATCGCCAAGTCTATATTTATCGTCCCCATCAAGAACCGGAGATTTTAAATGCTCCTGAAACCATTAGTGGTGATCCAGAATTGCCGGGGTTTGTATTAGTAATGGCTAAGATTTGGTGAATGCGATCGATGCGGACTCCTGTTATGAATTATGAATTATGAATTGGGGAAGTGGGGAGTGGGTTTTTAAAGTTGGATTGGGAGTTAATCATACTGTTAAAAAATGATTTAGTATCAGGGGCGACCGGGATTTTCCCACAACTCGATCGAATGTGTTATCATTCTGGGCAAATAGAGTAAGTCAGCCTAATTCAACCGTGGTCTGTTGAAGCGGAGGAACCGAATTTGGGGCGAATTTCAGTCAATGAAAAGGACATCTCTCAGTCCTAGCCCGTCAGCTAACTTCGTCGGCATTGGGGGAAGACTGAAGAGAAACAGAATAGGAGATATTTCTGCAAATATTCTGGCTCTTTCAGGATTCTTGGTTGGTACTGCTCATTATCTGTACCTCGATCCTTATATAAGGGTAAATAACATGAATATTGCGGCTATTTTAGTCGCTGGGCGTGCCACAGGCAGGCAAGCGAAAGCTTGGCTGTTTAAGGATGTGGTACTGTATCCGGCGATGGGTTTTATCGGTCTGATTACCCTCTGGTGGATGATTGCGACTTTCCGAAGTGAATTGATGCCCAATCCTTGGCAGGCCTTGACTAGCAATCTCGATTATATTCTCCATTCCTTCTATCGTCGCGGTCCGGGCAATCTCGGCATCGGTTGGCTATTGCTGGCCAGTTTGCGACGCGTCTTAATTGGTTTTCTCTTGGGAGCATTAGTGGCTATTCCGGTCGGGTTTCTCATCGGGCTATCCCGGCTGGCTATGCTCATCCTCAATCCGATCATTCAAATTCTACGCCCCGTTTCCCCCCTAGCTTGGCTACCCATCTCTCTGGCCATGTTTGGAGTCGCGGAACCCTCGGCCATTTTTGTGATTTTCATCACCTCCCTCTGGTCAACCATGATTAATACAGCCCTAGGAGTCGGTAGTGTACCCAAAGACTATATCGATGTGGCCAGAGTCCTAGAAATGCCCAAATATCGCCAGATTTTTAAAATTATCCTCCCCGCTAGTTTGCCTTACATTTTTACGGGATTGCGCTTAAGTTTAGGAATTGCTTGGCTAGTCATCGTAGCCGTGGAAATGTTAACCGGAGGTGTGGGAATCGGGTTTTTTCTTTGGGATGAGTGGAATCGCTTAAACCTTAGTTCCGTCTTTCTGGCGGTGATTGTCATCGGCGTTACCGGTTTAATCCTCGATTACCTAATTAGCCGTTTACAAGTCCTTGTCACTCATCGTCCCGCTAAACCGGGCAGTTAATACCATGATTCCCCCCATATCTAGACGTACCTTCCTTCAGGGATTGGGGACGACTTTGGTTACTGGTAGCCTGACTGCCTGTACTATCAATGCCAGTCGCAACCCGACGGGATTAACCGAGGCAGCCCTAGCCGTAACCCCGATTATCGATCCGAAAACCCTAGAAAAACCTAACCTCACCGTGGGATATGTCCCCGTCAATGATTGCGCCCCCTTCGCCGTCGCCTGGGAAAAAGGCTTTTTTCGCAAGTATGGACTGAATGTCAGCCTCAGTCGGGAAGCAAGTTGGGCGAATTCCCGTGATGGGATTATCTTCAAACGCTTGGATGCTTCTCCCGTGGTCTCCGGGGCGATTACCAATGCGAGGACGGGGGCAGAAGGGACCCGGGTTGCCCCTCTGTGTGGGGCGATGACTATTCATCGTCACGGCAACGCTATGACCATGAATCGGCCGATGTGGGATTTTGGCCTTCGACCTTGGCAAGAGTATAATGGCGATCTTGAGCAAGCGGGCCGGCAACTGCAAGCCTATTTCCAGAGTATCCCCCCGCAAGAGCGCATCTGGGCGGTGGTCTTGAGTTCCTCCATCTATGAATACTTCCTGCGTTACCTGACGGCATCGATGGGCATTAATCCGATCGAAGAATTTCGTCTTTTGATTATTCCGCCGCCGCAGATGGTCAACAATATGCGTATTGGCACAATGCAAGCTTATATGGTGGCCGAACCCTGGAACACTAGGGCGATTAGGGGTAACGAAGGGGTCGGTTTTACCTTTGCCCAGGGACGGGAAATCTGGCAAGGACACCCCGATCGCATTCTAGCGGTGATGGAGTCTTTTATCGAAGAAAACCCGAAAACCTATCGCTCTTTAGTCAAAGCGATGATTGAAGCTTGTCAGTATTGCGATCGACCTGAAAATCGAGAGGAAGTAGCGACGATCATTTCCGGGCGCTCGTTTACAGGGGCAAAACCACAATTTACCCGCCCCGGCATCGTTGGGGATTACAGCTATGGGGGTTTCGATGATCGAAAACGTCTGGTTGAGGATCTAGCGACGACAATTTTTTTCGCCATGCCGAAAGATATTGCCAAAGCCGATCACGATCATTCTACCTTTCTCTGGCAATCCGAAAGTCTTTGGTTAATCACCCAAGCCGCTCGCTGGGGACAGATTGCTGAAATACCCAAAAATGCGGAAGAAGTAGCCAAAAAAGCTTGGAAAACTGATTTATACCGTCAAATCGCCGACGATATGGGTATTGTTTCTCCCAGCGAGGATTATTACGTCGTACCTCCGGGGGCTTTTATCGATCAAAAAGCTTTTGATCCTAGCGATCTTGTCGGTTATCTCAACAGTTTTGAAATTCGCGCCAATTCACCTCAATTCTTTTATTTGCAGGGATAATTCATTATTATGACCCAATTCTCCTCTGTTCCTAACCCGCTCTCAAGTTCCTTTTCCGGGGAAGAATTTTTAGAGATTAAAAATATCGTTAAAGCTTATCCTAAGGCTGATGGCAGTAATTTTGTTGTCCTCGATGGGGTCAATCTAACTATTGGTTCCCAAGAATACATTTCGGTGATCGGTCATTCCGGTTGCGGCAAATCGACGCTTTTAAAAATTATCGCCGGTTTAGAACAAGCCTCCTCGGGACAGGTCACTTTAGAAGGAAAATTAATTCGTAAACCGGGGGCTGACCGCATGATGGTTTTTCAGCATTATTCTCTTTTGCCCTGGTTGACAGTGCGAGAAAATATTCGCTTGGCAGTGGATGAAGTTCTTAAAAGTGCTAGTAAAGTTGAAAAAAATAGCCTTGTTAATGAACATTTAGCTATGGTGCATTTAACGGCCGCTGCCGATAAATATCCCGAAGAAATCTCCGGCGGAATGAAGCAGCGGGTGGGCATCGCTCGCGCTTTGGTAACTCGACCGAAAATGCTATTAATGGATGAACCTTTTGGGGCTTTAGATGCTTTAACTAAGCGAAAATTACAACAGGAAGTGCTGAAAATTTGGGAGAGTCACCGGCAAGCGGTGATTATGATTACCCATGATGTAGATGAGGCAATTTTCATGTCCGATCGCATTGTTTTAATGACCAATGGACCCCATGCTAATATCGGTGAGATTTTAACAGTGCCTTTTCCCCATCCCCGGGATCGTCACGCCATGCGAGAAACTCAAGAATATTATGATTTAAGAAATCATGCTCTCGATTTTCTAGAGCGTTATTTTACAGCCGATGAATAGGCGGTGAAAAAGTCAGATAATATCTGTAGGGGCGAAGCATTCGGATGGGAAATCTCCGGTTTCAGCGATAGGTTATTGCCCGAATGCTTCGCCCTTTTTCTATTAAGATTGGGTCAGGGTAGCCAATTCTAAGGCTAAAGGATCAACCCGGCGTAAATTTGCCCCTAATGCTCTTAATTTACCCTCTAAATTATCATAACCTCGATCGAGGTGATGGAGTCCCTGCACAATAGTAGTCCCCTGGGCTGCCAATCCTGCTACCACCAAAGCTGCCGAAGCGCGTAGATCCGTGGCCATCACCGGAGCCCCGGAGAGGAAAGGCACACCGCGCACTAAAGCCACATTTCCTTTGACCTTGATATCTGCTCCCAGACGCTTTAATTCCGCCACATGACGCAGACGATTTTCAAAAACCGTCTCATTAACCACGCTACTGCCCTCGGCTAAAGTTAATAGAGCCATAAATTGGGCCTGCATATCCGTGGGAAAACCGGGATAGGGCAGGGTTTCCATATCGGTGGCTTTTAAGTCTCTAGGGATAATCCGGAGACGATTAGGACCATCTTCCACTACTTCTGGACCGATTTCGTGCAGTTTGGCAATTACCGAAGCTAAATGGCTGGGAATCACGGGATAAAGACTAATTTCCGAGCGGGTAATCGCCCCGGCTATCAGTAAAGTCCCGGCTTCAATGCGATCAGGAATGATATTGTAATCGGTACTGTGCAGACGGGAAACTCCCTCAATAACAATTGTATTGGTCCCGGCACCGCGAATTTTTGCCCCCATGGAAACACAAAAATTGGCTAAATCAATCACCTCTGGCTCCTGGGCCGCATTACCGAGAATGGTTTCCCCGAACGCTAAAGTCGCCGCCATCATTAGGGTTTCCGTCGCTCCCACACTGGGATAATCCAGATAAATATTCGCCCCTTTCAGACGACCATTACCCTTAACGCGGGCGTGTACCATGCCGCCATCGATTAATACATCTGCACCCATTGACTGTAGGCCTCTAACGTGCAAATCCACTGGTCTGGCCCCAATGGCGCAGCCGCCGGGGAGGGGAACTTTTGCTTCTCCTAAACGGGCTAAAATCGGTCCAATGGCAAAAAAACTGGCTCGCAACTGGGAGACGAGATCGTAGGGTGCTTGAGCTTGTTTGAGGTCTCTGCCATCAATCTCTAGTCTATCTCCGGTGTGACGGACTTGCACGCCTAAAGCCGAGAGAATTTGACTCATCCGCTCGATATCGGCTAGGGCAGGTACATTACTAATCTGGCACTCGTCGGAGCAGAGTAAAGCTCCCGCCATAATCACTAGAGCGGCATTTTTGGCACCACTGATCTTGACTTCACCCTTGAGAGAGTGACGACCTTGAATTTCTAAATAGGGATGCTCGATATCGATAGTCATAGGATCATTCATTTATCTTAGTTGGGAGTCTTGGCTAAGGAAAGCTTCGGCAAAATTAGACTGCATTTTATCAGATTTTTGAACGAATTATTGGTGATTCTACCCCGAAAAACGATTTTTGTCTTAATTATCTTAACTATCTTGACTTATGGATTGTCCGATAGTATAATAAGAGATCGTGAAAGAAAAATGCGGAACTGGCGGAATTGGTAGACGCGCTAGATTCAGGTTCTAGTGTCTGCAAAGACTTTCGGGTTCAAGTCCCGAGTTCCGCATTATCTCCCTCAAAACGTAGTTATTTAGGGCAGCCCTAGCGGGGTGAAAAATCCGATTGGCTATGATTAGCAGTGTTCAAAACCCTTTAATCAAGCAAATTCGCAAGCTACACCGCACTAGAGAGCGACAGGAGCAGAATTTGTCCTTAATTGAGGGAACCCACTTATTAGAGACAGCTTTAGCCCTGAATTGTTCCCTAGAGACGGTCTGTTTGACAGAAAAGTGGCAGCAAAGACAGGGAGAATTAGCAGAGAAACTTCAAAATCAAGCCAGACGAGTCGAGATAGTTTCCCCGGAAGTCCTCGCTTCCCTAGCAACAACGGTTAATCCCGATGGTGTGATTGCCACTATTTCCCGTCATCACCTTCATCCAATCCCCCCAAATCCGCTACAATTGGGCTTAGTTTTGGAAAGATTGCAGGATCCAGGCAATCTCGGCACTATTATTCGCACTGCCGTGGCTACGGAGGTACAGGGTATCTGGTTAAGTCTCGATAGCGTCGAAATCGATAACCCGAAAGTGATCCGCAGTTCCGCTGGGGAATGGTTTCGATCGCCCCTAGTGGTAGAATCGGATTTATCGGCTTTAGTGAAAAAATATCAAGCACAGGGGGTAAAAGCGATCGCAACTTTACCCACAGCCACCAAAAACCATTGGGAGATTGATTTTACCCGTCCGACTTTAATATTATTAGGCAATGAAGGAGCCGGTTTATCACCCCAATTAGCGGCTTTAGCCGATGAAACGGTGAAAATTCCCCTCTTTGGTGGTGTGGAATCTTTAAATGTTGCGATCGCTACTGCTGTCATCCTCTACGAAGCTAGAAGACAATTATCCTACAGTAGGGTGGATTAGCGTCAGCGTAATCCACCGTTAAACCAGACAAGAATTAGAGATTTATGTATTCTCGTTTTCTGTCTCCCAATCTAAATTATCTAGCATCTTCAACAATAAATTAATGAATACGATAATTTCTCCACCCTCCTCTGGTTTAGGATCGATGAATCGATGAGCGTAACGGTTACGAAAAAGCTTCATTGTACCCGAATATAAATCACGGTATGCCTCTAATTCTTCTGATGGAAGCTTATCTTTTTGTACAGATTTATTGCTTCCAAAAATTAGGTTAACAATACCATTACCCGTGGCTTTTTGATTAATATTATCAATATTTCCCAGTTTCCTCATGCGGTCCTCTAAAACCACTGTCGCATTGCGAATCGCAGTATCCCACGCTTTTGGATTATCTCCACCCGCACTCACAGAAAAACGGACTCTCTCCCATAGTTCGGAGTCTAAATGTTCAACTTCAGTCAAGGGAATTATATGAGGAATAGCCGAGCGATTGGGTTCAGCAAAGTTAGAATCAACCGCTTCATAAGCTTTTCCTGTTAGAGTGCCTTTGTATTGATGCTGGCTTTTTTGTTGCCATTTAATATAACCATATTCTTCTAATATATCGAACGTTGCGAATGTGACAGGAGGCCAGCTATCAGAACCCTTGTAATCAACCCAACCATAATCTGTAAGATTCCTAATGTACCAAATACTGTCCTCTTTAAGATTACCAGCCCGTACTTCTTTAACTATCCATCGCAAAAGGTTTTTTTGATTTTCTGTTAATGTCATATTGACACCTCCAAAAATAATTAACAGTACCATTATACTATGTAGTTTTGATTTTCGTAACGGGAATTTGCTAAAATTGACATCTATATAGGGTCTGCTGAAAAAGTACGGGCGAAGCATTCGGGCAATAACCTATCGGTGAAACCGTAGATTTTCGGCTCTTCGGGAATTGTTATGCAAATAATTAACTTAAAATAAAATTCGATGAGAGCAACTACGCTCAAAAGTAGCTGAAATTCATACAGGAAAGGACTTAAGGCACAAATAGGT
>NZ_SFBO01000106.1:0-20856 GCF_007095705.1 Microcystis sp. Msp_OC_L_20101000_S702 | reverse complement strand
GGATTTCTCGGCTGGTGAGAGAGAGTCTATCTTTCTCTAAAAAAATGGAGAATCACGTTGGGGAACCCTTTGGTATTTTATCCATGACTACAATGCACAGCAAAGCAAAGGATTAAGCCACCATCACTACTACCGAATCACCACCGGAATTGTTAAAAAAGCAGCTATTACTGGGGTAGTTGTCATAAGTTTTCTCTTTTCACCCTTCTTCTGGTTAATCTTTGCCCGCTATGGGATCAGAATTTTTTCCTGATCTTCCATTATTATAACATCCATCGGTAGGGTGTGTTAAAGTAGCTCAACACACCCACAAAAATCAATTAGAAGTCAGCAAATAATCGACAAGCTTAATTAATCTTTTCTCTTTAACTCCTGAGACTGGGCGATTTAGGATATCTTCCAAAGAATCAAAGGGCTTTTCTGAACGTTTTTTCAGAAAGTCATTAACAGATGCAGGTGGGATTCTCGCTTTGTTAAGTTGATTAGCGTCACAGGTATTCAAAAGCTCTAAAATCGACTTAGAAGGAGGAGAAGGATGAGAAGGAGGAGAAATAATAATTTTTTCTTCCAGTCTTTTGATTTCTTTTTGGTACTCCTCTCGGATTGCTTGTAACTGGGTTTCTAATCGTTTTTCAAGATTACTCATCCTCAATTCTAGAGGATTATCTATTTTTTCATGCGTGGTAATTAACGCAGGAGAAGGAGATAATAACTTCATTTGCTGTAAAGCGATACTCTCCGCTTCTTTATCAACTACAAAAGCGTTAATCATCTCGATGTCAGGAACTTTCTGATTGGCGATAACAGAAGCATAATATTCTAAATCTCCACTGATAATATCATAACGTTCATCAACTTTTTTATTATCAGCTTTTTTGAGAATAGCAGGGCGAATAAGTCCACCCATTTTAATAATAAGATTGGCTAAATTCTCTAATTCAGCTTCAGAGAAGGTTTCTCTGGGAACGGAAGGATTAATATCAGTAATATCGACTCGTAAAAATTTCCACATTTATTTAACTCCTATTTTAGCTAAAACTTCAATTGCTAAGGCTTCAAATTCTGCTGCTGATACTCCCGCATCAGCTTGATGTTCGGCATAATCGATTATAGATTGGGGGGCAGGAATTTCTAAATCTCCCACGGTAACGTATTGATTTATACAGCGAGATAAAGGCATTCTTTCCGAGATAGTCGATTCCATCAAAGGTAAATTATATTTGTCTGGAATCACTTGTTTTTGTTTGGGAAAATTATATTTTAAGTATTGAGCATGGGTGGAAATTTTGGAAGGTAAAACGCCTAAAATTTGTAGGGTTGGTTTACCCAAATCTCCACGACTTTCATTGATTTCCTCTTGAACAAAGTTTTTAACGCTATCTAATCCTTGATTAGAAAATGGTTTAAGATCAGAAGGGATTATCAGATAGTCAGCTGCAATTAAAGCAATGCGTGCATATAAATCAAGTGCGGGAGGTGCATCAATAATTACAATATCGTATTGATTATTTACTTTCTCTAATTTTCTTGCCAATCTAGCAAATACCGCCGCATTATCTTTAATTTTTGCTTGGTTAGCAATTAAAGATATGTGAGAGGGAATAACATCAATTTCTGGATGATTGAATCCTTGAGACTTTCTGACGATATTCTCAATAAAAATGCGGTTACTGTTATCTAGTAAATGAAAGACATTTTTATCTTTTAAATCATCGTCATCATCGAATTGAAACTTAATTAAACCAACGGCAAAGGTACTATTAGCTTGAGCATCAATATCAATTAATAATACTCGCTTGCCTTTTTTACTCAAAGCTGCCGCTAGATTGGTAGCGACGGTGGTTTTGCCAACACCACCTTTATGATGATAAATTGCGATGGTTTTCATGGGGTTTCTGTGGTTGATTGTTGGAGAATTGAGCGGTGGAATACCTAAAGATAAGGTTTCGTAACCAATCAGAGATTTTAACTGTTCTAAGTGAGAGGCAATTTCTAACCCAGAACATCTAAAAACTAAATAAATTTTATCGGGTTTTCTTCGATAAAGTTGAATCTCATCACCATTGGTTAATAATCCCCACTGCACTTTAAAATAGTTGAGATAATAACCTAAGCGGTGACGATGATTGATGAGCTTTTCTCTGGGATTTTTAGCCTCGATAATTAGACAGTGAGAGGCAAAAAACTGCCTTTTATTGATAGGTTTTTGAGCGGAAACAAGGAAATCTAAGCGGACTTTACCGAAGCTAACTTGTTGATACCAATGTTCGGCATTGTAGCCTAGTTTTGGGAGTAAATACTGGACAATTAGTTTACTCTCCACTTCCCTTTCGTTATGACAATGATGAGGATTGAAAGTCACACATTTGAGGAAATACTTAAGAACAACTTATTGTTAGTTTAAATGATGACAGTCCTTCTCGTCAAGGTGAAGCACAGACTAAACTTAATCGAGTATTTCAGCTGCAAGAACAAACCCCATCTATCCCAGAAAATCTACATATTGAGATGCACATCAGTCAATTTACGGGTTCATGACAGTAGGATGTTTATCTAGCACTTTTGACAATGACAGAGAAAATCATCCTACCCACAGCTTCAATTAATTGAACTGCATAATTTTCTCGGCTACCTTCTGGGAAATAAAAGGTAAAATTGAGCGATTTTGACTGTTATCTTTTCCCTCGGTAAATACCACCAATAGATAGGGAGTATGATGGGGAATTTCAATATAGGCTGCATCGTGACGCACTTGACTTGTCCAACCAGCTTTTGACCAAATTTGACTATTTTCTGGTAATCCTTGTCCCAGAAATCCTAAGATTTGTGTATCATCTCCTTGACTTGTCCAATCAGCAGGATTAAGACTACGTTTTAGTAAAGACATCATCATTTGGGAACGTTGGGAAGAAACAGCAATCCCCCCGACAATAGTATGAATTAAACGCGCCACTGCATTGCTAGTCAACATATTGCGATTCTCCATTAATTCCCCTAAAAAAGCGCGTTCACGTCCATAGGGACCATCAGACCAAGTTTTTTGATTAACGTTAATTGTCGCTAATTCTGGCCAATTTAGGGATTGAAAATAACGATTAACTATGTTGCGTTGTTGCTTCCAAGTTTCAAAGGGACCGGCGGCAATTTCTGGACCGCTAGTGGTTCCCGTAACCAGATCTACAACTAAACTGGTAGCATCATTACTAGAGTCAACAATCATGTCACGAATGGCGCGATTTAATTCGGTGTTTTCGGGAATCATTCCCCCTTCTAACCACTCATGAATTGCTACTAGATAAAACAATTTCACTAAACTAGCGGGATAGGTTCTTTCTTGTCCGCGATAACTAAATCCGCGGGGGGAATATTTCCAGAATTCTTCGTGAGAAATTGCTCCCCCCGTGTTGACGATAACAGGAGGATCATATACTATCCAAGTTAGGGCAATTTGTTCTTGAGCTAATTGGGGAAATTCTCGCCAAGTTGTTTCTAAAATATCTGTACCGAACTGTTGGAGATGGTCTTCAGTATGAAAAAAGTTCATAGGTGTGATGCAAAGTCAAGAGTTAGAAGGTGGATAAATTCTTGAGTCGGCAATTCTCATTTTACGGTAAAATTTACCGATAATTAATTATTTGAGTGCTTCTGAGTTTAATGTTTATATCTACCGATGAGGTTCATCTCTATTTTATCAGTCTTGATCCCTCTGGGGATAGACTAGAAAAACTGGCTTCTTTGCTCTCGGAAGATGAAATAATTAGAGCTAATCGTTACCATTTTCCCCAACACAAGCGGCGTTTTTTGGTGGCTAGGGGATGTTTACGCGAGATTTTAGGGTCATATTTGGCGATAAGTCCCGAAAAAATCGAGTTTATCTACAGTGAACGGGGAAAACCGAGTATTAACTACCAATTGCAGTTTAATCTCTCCCATTCCGAGGAGATGGCAATCTGTGGCTTGACTTTAACCGCTCGCATTGGGGTAGATTTAGAGAAAATGCGCCAGATGAAAGATTTAGATAGCTTGACAAAAAGGTTTTTTTGTGCTAGAGAACACGAGCTTGTTGAAAAGTCCGCAGAGAAGGAAAAGCTATTTTTTCAGTTATGGACGGCAAAAGAGGCTTATTTAAAGGCACTGGGAACGGGAATTAGCGGGGGACTCGATCGAGTGGAAGTGGGCTTCAATCCTTTAAAATTAGACAATGTGGCGGGGGAATGGCAATTATGGACAGCGGCAATCGGCGATAATTATCGAGCGACGGTGGTTATCGAAGGTAGCGATCGAGTGATTAAAACCTTTGGCCTTTCTGATCTATGATTAATTGGGGAGTTAATTGCCTTGAGAAATTCAGTAATTATTCCTAGCTATCTCAAAAAAAGCTTGCCCTTAATTATTACTTAACCTTGTTTTCTCTATGCGAATTGCTCTTTTTACAGAAACTTTCTTACCGAAAATCGATGGCATTGTCACCCGTCTTAAACATACCGTGGAACACCTACAAAGATTAGGTCATCAGGTATTAGTTTTCTCTCCCGATGGCGGTTTAAAGGAGTACAAAGGTGCTAAAATTCATGGAGTTACAGGGATTCCCTTACCCCTATATCCGGAATTAAAAATGGCTTTCCCCCGGCCTTCCGTCGGTCAAGCTTTAGAGAGGTTTAAACCTGATATTATTCATGTGGTTAACCCGGCTGTTTTAGGGGTGGGAGGCATTTATTTTGCCAAAACTATGAACATTCCCCTCGTCGCTTCCTATCATACCCATCTCCCCCAATACCTACAACACTATGGATTAGGTTCCCTAGAAGGATTACTCTGGGAATTATTAAAACTGGCCCACAATCAAGCAAGTTTAAATCTCTGCACTTCCACCGCTATGGTGCAAGAATTATCTAGTCGTGGCATTGAAAAGGTCGAGCTTTGGCAAAGGGGAGTCGATACGGAATTATTTCAACCTCATTTAAAATCCCCAGCTATGAGACTGAAATTATCCCAAAATAACCCCGATAGTCCTCTCTTATTATACGTCGGTCGAGTGTCGGCCGAAAAAGAAATTGATCGCATTAAACCAGTCTTAGAAGCGATTCCCGAAGCAAGATTTGCCATTGTGGGAGACGGTCCCCATCGGGAAGCTTTAACAAGTCATTTTGCCGACACAAATACCCATTTTGTCGGTTATTTACAGGGGTTAGAATTAGCCTCCGCTTTTGCTTCCGCAGATGCTTTTCTGTTTCCCTCACGCACAGAAACCCTCGGTTTGGTACTCTTAGAATCCATGGCTGCTGGTTGTCCGGTGGTGGCAGCAAATTCGGGGGGAATTCCCGATATTGTCACCGATGGAGTTAATGGTCATCTCTTCGATCCTAGGGATGAAAAAGGTTTAATTAGTGCCACCCAAAGATTACTAACCGCCAAGGCAGAAAGAGAGGAATTACGACGAAATGCGCGTCTAGAAGCGGAAAAATGGGCATGGCAAGCGGCCACCAAACAGTTATTAAATTACTATCACCAAGTTTTGAATAATAATACTGTGGCTTTTGCCGCTTAATTGTTGTCAAAATGCTCGAATTTAACCGCAAAAACCTTGACCTATTGTAACTTTTATGGCCAGCGCACCTAGTACCACCTTAGATAAGTCCACCCAAGGGGTGAAAAAGACTTATCCCAACTATAAAGTTATTGTTCTCAACGATGACTTTAACACCTTCGATCATGTGGCCAATTGTTTAATTAAATATATCCCGGATATGACCACCGATCGAGCTTGGGAATTAACTAATCAAGTTCACTACCAAGGACAGGCAATTGTCTGGACAGGTCCCCAAGAACAAGCGGAACTTTATCACCAACAATTGCGACGGGAAGGATTAACCATGGCTCCCCTAGAGGCCGCATAATTATGAATAATGGTCGCTTAGTTTGGAATCATTCTACTCATATACCGGGGTTGATTGCGGTATTAGAAAAGTTAATTACTTATCAAGGAATCACCACTGTCACCCCCGGGGTACTTTCTCGCTCAAAAGGTCATTGTCCGCGGTTACAATTGCGGATATCAGTGCCAATTCGTGGTGGTTTTAAGCTGATTGCGAGGACAGGAAAAAGTGTTCAGGAAGTCTTTGTTATTACCGATTTAAACCAAGAGGACTTAGAAATGGCTATCCAAGCTTGTTTAGGAAAATAACTGTCGTGGGTGCGTTGTTGAAAAGCTGCTGGTTACTAATCATTGTTCTTCTGTTTTTCTGTTTACATTCTCTCCCTAGTTTGGCAGTAGTGGATAGGGTTCCTTTAACAGTAACTTTATTGCAGGAACGTTTAAGCGCACCCGTCCTTAAAGAAGGGATGACTACTATCGATTTAGCCAATTTAGTTATCGATATCCGCGATGAAAATAAGGAACTACAAGAACAATTTTATCAACAGATTCAAGGTCAAATTAATCGCGCTAAACAACCCCTAGGTTTAGATTTTAGTAATTCCTTAATTCAAGGCAATTTTATCGCTTCCCGTCTGGGTTTACCGACTCCTTTAACAAAAGTGGCCCTTGCTACCTTGTTATCACCCACAGAAGAACAGTTATTACAACAGGACGAAAATTTTTTATTCGATAGCGATGAACCGGTTTTTAATGTCACAGTATTTCGTGGACCGGTGAAATTGCAGGGAACGGTATTTATGGGAGAAGTGGACTTTTCTAAGACTTTTTTTCTGCAAATTGTCGAAGCAATGGCAGCAAAATTTAGTCGTGAAAGTAATTGGGTAGAATCGCGTTTTGCTAGGGTGGCAAAATTTACAAAAGCTAATTTTATGGGAGATGTAAATTTTAGTCAAAGTCAATTTTTAAATAAAGCCATCTTTCGCAGCGTACATTTTAAAAGTATTACTAACTTCCATCGCAGTCATTTTACTGCTGAAGCTTATTTTGATCAAACCAAATACGATAAACCCGCAGATTTTACCCGTACTTTCTGGCAAAAAGAAGCTAATTTTTCCCAAAGTCAATGGCGAGATCGTCCGCTATTTTCTAAGAGTAGATTTTTAAGTTTATTAACCTTTAGAAATGCCACTTTTGAAAAATCAGGCGCTTTCCGGTCTAGTTATTTTAATGGTGTGGTTAGTTTTCAAGATGTGAAACTTTTAGATCAGGTAGATTTTAGTAATTCCACTTTTACTAAAAATAGTTATTTAAGTGTATCAGGATTAGCTTTTGATTCCGATAAAGCTAAAATCCTAGGAGATAGAGGAGTAATTGGTCAGGCAATTTATTTACCAAACCTAGCAGGAAATGAGACAGTTTTAAGAAATTTAGTTCGTAATTTTCGCTCCCTAGAACAAATTGCCGATGCTAATCAAATTGAATATAAAACCGAAAAATTGCGATTACAACAGTTAAAACAAAAACTAAATAATATCTCAGTTATTCGCCTAATTAACCTCACTTGGGTAGCCGATTTTCTGCATACTTCTTTCCTTACTTTACTATTACTCTTAAGTCAAGATGGTACAAATTTTAGTTTAGTTTTCGGGACAGGAATCATAATTTTTGCCTATTTTGGCTGTTTATTTTGGTTAATCGATCGCGTGCGTCGTCTCACTCCTAAACCAGTAATTCCTAGTCGTTATGAAATCTTTTGTATGGTAACTAGCTATATTATTCTCACCCTTTCTGGTGTGTTTAATATCCTGCAATCTGCCAGTCGTCCCCTACTAACTTTAACAGCTATTGCCCTAATTCTTGTCCCCTTACCCCTAATTTTAATTATCGAACTTTATCGTCGGGGACGCTATCACGATTTAATGGATAGTTCCTATTTTTTGCAAGATGGCAGTATGCGACAATTACGCTTATTAATCACCCGTTTACCCGTGGTTCCTGAATTTCCCCTCTTTCGCGATCGTTATACTCCTATTTCTTGGCAAAAGCGTTGGAATTGGTTAAATTATTATGATTTAAGTCTCAATAATTTGCTAAAATTAGGCTTTAATGATTGGCGAGTTCGCGATCGAGAATTACCCGCTATTATTTCTTTTTTAGTTTGGTATCAATGGGGTATCGGCATCTTTTATATCACTCTCCTTCTCTGGACTCTCTCGCGCACGATTCCGGGGTTAAATCTCTTGATTTATTTAAAATAAACTGTAAAAATTTGAATACAGCAGTTATCTTTTCGTTTTGGGTAACAGAAATAAGATTGCTCTTAGAAAAGAAATTAGCTGCCCATGAAACTCAAACAAATTTTGATAACCTAGCCCAAGCTTTAGCAGAATTGCGACAAATTTGTGCTGAAGAAAACTATACTATAGAAGTTCCTCCTCGCCAAGATCGTTCTAATCCATTTGCAGAAAGCTTAAATGACATTCCTGTGTGATACTAACATTATCAGCGAGTTAGCACGTCCCCAACCTAAGATTTTTCTGCTAAAATTATCTACACAACGGTACACAAGCGCGAAAAGCAATAGTCTATGCTAGAAAAAATCGGAATGGGAGAATTCCGGGATCATCTCGCCAAATATTTGAGTTCTACTACTCCCATCGCCGTCACTTGCCAGGGTCAGACGGTGGGCTATTTCTTGCCGGCACGACCGGAGCCATCGGAAGCGGAGATCGATGGGTTAAAACGCGCCGCCGAGAGGTTGGATGCGCTTTTACGGGAACAGGGACTTTCTGAAGATGCGCTCGTTCGCGAATTCCGTCAACTCCGGGAAGGCGAGCGTTAGGCTTTCTGCCATGACGAAAAGAATCGTTCTGGATGCCAATATTCTCATCCGTGCCGTGTTGGGGTTAATCTCAGACTGGCCAGATAGAGCTTGCTGAATAAATCTAAAAACTCTGTTGGATTGCAGAGAATGACATTTGAGGGAATGAAACGACCCTACCCCACACCCCGCCCCCACAAAAAACTTTTTGCCGCAAACCCTGAGGGCGAATGCAATTCGCCCCTACAATCCTATTATTACACCAATGGTAGGGGCGCATCGTGGTCAGTGAGTTTATCGAACTGCGTGCGCCCAAAATGTCCTATAGATATTTCGACCAAATTGAGATGCACCCAAATTATCCCTATTCTTCTTCCTTCCACACAAAAACTGGAAGAGCCATCTATTTCACCTATGATAAA
This sequence comes from Microcystis sp. Msp_OC_L_20101000_S702, assembly GCF_007095705.1. Classification (NCBI taxonomy): domain Bacteria; kingdom Bacillati; phylum Cyanobacteriota; class Cyanophyceae; order Chroococcales; family Microcystaceae; genus Microcystis; species Microcystis sp. Msp_OC_L_20101000_S702. The sequence goes on along the minus strand of NZ_SFBO01000106.1, from coordinate 11,735 downwards.
ACTAACTGGTAGCGACTCCGATAATTTTATGAAAATCACTGTTGATATTCCCGACGAAATCGCCCAGAGATTAGGTCAAACAGGCGATAATTTGGCTCATAAACTGCTAGAAATGGTTATTGCTGATGCTTACCGTGCCGGTATCTTGAGTACGGCCGAAGTTGGACGCATCCTTCAATTACCTTCTCGGTTAGAAACTCATGCCTTTTTAAAGCGGATGGGAGTCTATCTGAATTATGATGAAACTGAACTAGAACGCGATTTGCAAACTCTCAAAGAACTCAGAGCGAAATGATAGTTGTTTCTGACACTTCTCCGATTTGCTACCTGCTCTTAATTGACCAAATTATGATCCTACAAGAACTGTATGAGCTTGTGGTCATTCCTGAAGCTGTAGCTGATGAATTAAAGGCCTCAGAATCTCCATCTATCGTTCGCAATTGGATTGCTAACCCCCCTGATTGGCTCCGGATTGAAATTGTTAGGACATCCTCAAGGTCAGGATTGGAAAAACTCGATCCGGGTGAGCAAGAAGCGATTTTACTAGCAGAGCAAATTGAAGCTGAATTGATTATTTTAGATGACAAAGCAGGGAGGCAAATTGCTTCGGAGCGTGGCTTAAGAATTATTGGACTTTTGGGCATTGTCAAAGATGCTGCCCAATTCGGATTGCTCGATTTAAGAGTAACCTTTGAACGTCTCCAAGAAGCTGGCTTTTGGGTTGCACCCAGCCTACTCGAACGACTTTTGCGGCAGCAATAGATGTTCTGACGCTAACTAGGTAGGCGTTAAAAATTATCAGATGCCCCCCTTATCAAGGGAGATCCCCCCGCCTATCGGCACCCCCCTTATCAAGGGAGATCCCCCCGCCTATCGGCACCCCCCTTATCAAGGGGGGCAGGGGGGATCAAACCCCCCTTATCAAGGGGGGACTAAGGGGGGATCTGCACCCCCCTTATCAAGGGGGGCAGGGGGGATCAAACCCCCCTTATCAAGGGAGATCCCCCCGCCTATCGGCACCCCCCTTATCAAGGGGGGACTAAGGGGGGATCTGCACCCCCCTTATCAAGGGGGGCAGGGGGGATCAAACCCCCCTTATCAAGGGGGGCAGGGGGGATCAAACCCCCCTTATCAAGGGGGGCAGGGGGGATCAAACCCCCCTTATCAAGGGAGATCCCCCCGCCTATCGGCACCCCCCTTATCAAGGGGGGCAGGGGGGATCTGCACCCCCCTTATCAAGGGGGGCAGGGGGGATCAAACCCCCCAGGTAATTGACCACCCCCTAAACTAATACACTTGTACTATAGCCTGCCCAAAAAAATCCCAGAAAAGGGAATGAGGGAAAAGAGGGAAAAAAAGAGAAAAAGGGTTACAAAGTCCTCCCAGCACCGCACACCACCCGAAAACCGTTGTAGTAGAGGCCGCGGCGGTCGCTGACGCTGCGGAAAGCGGAACGGCAGCCATCCAGATTGTTGAACCAAGAACCGCCCCGCAATACAGAAGCTCGGTTATCCGTCAAGAGTTCATTTATACTATTTAATAAGTTTTGATAACGATTATCAATGTTTTTTTCGTCCCAAACGCTCCCGTCTGTGGGCGGTGCGCCTTGATAATCACTGTGCCACGGATCTAAACACCACTCCCAAACATTCCCGTGCATATCGTACAGCCCGAAGGCATTGGGGGGATAGGAGCGGACGGGGGTGGTTTTCTCTGGGGATTTTTTCGCCTTTTCTTGTTGATAGACCGTTGAACTATCGTAATTCGCCAGTTCTGCCGTGATCGTCTCGCCAAAGTGGAAGGGGGTGGTTGTTCCCGCTCTACAAGCGTATTCCCACTCGGCCTCGCTCGGTAAACGGTAATTTTTTCCCGTGTGACGGGACAGACGGGCGCAGAATTCGATCGCATCGTACCAACTCACGGACTCGACGGGGTTATTATCACTTTCCTTAAACTCCGCAGGTTCTGGATCGAGGTCTTTTCCCTCCCTCGGTAGGTGGGCCACGAACCGCCATTGCGCCCGCGTAATCGGAGTCTGGCTCAGGTAGAAAGCACTGACGCTCACGGGGTGTTGGGGTTTTTCAGACTCGGAATCGTCCTTTTCTACCAGTGAACCCATCAGGAAAGTTCCCCCCGGGATAGCAACCATGGTCAGGGGTTCGATTCCCTCCCCTAGGGGTTCTTGGTAGTAGTAGGCCTCCAGGGGTTCTCTTTTGGTAATTTCTCCCCGTTTATCGACGTATAGGGTCTCGAAGGGGAATTTTAGGAGTTTTTCCGGGGTCAAGATTTCCTGTTTTCGCTGCCTCACTCTCTCCTCGATGTTTTGGGCGATATCGGCGTACTCTCCCCCCCAAGTGCGGAGAACAGCCGCGTCCACCTCAGCGAAATAGAGAGAGCGATCGCTGACTGCATCCGCTAGAGAACCCTGTGGATTGGGGATTAGAGCCGAAAAATCGCGAAATTCGCCGTAATGGTCGCGAATATAATCGCCGATGCCGCGCCAAATATCGATCGTGCGTCTAGCGGCACTATCTGCCAACAGTAGCTGACGAATGCCGGGGTAAAAATCGTACCAAGCATCCGGAACCGTCGCTCCTTCCGGACTAAAGGTAGATTTTTCGACCAGTCCGCTAAAAAAGACCTCCGCTAGATGCCAATGTTTACTATCGGGTAAAAATCGCCGCTGTGCCAATCGCATCACCGGAGGAATCAGGGGAACGGCCGCCAGCACTTTAGCCAGTTCTCGGGCCAAGGGACTGGCATCGATTAAAAAGCCTCTCAATAACTCTTCCGGGGATTCCGCTTCCGGAGCGGCTGCCTCTTCTTCTCCGGTTTCACCCATATTCACCCCCGCAGTGGTTGCTCCCATTAAAACCCCCTGAATGGAATTACCACCGCTCCCAGCGATAAATTTCGCCCAGGTTGCAAAGTGAGCGGGGGATAGATTGAAAATGGGGAACCGATAGAGAATCTGCTTCGTGCGGAGTCTTTCCCCCACTTGCAGTATTGCATTGGCAGAAGCGGGACCCGGTGCGATCAAAGGCCGGAGGATCGCTCCCTCTAAAGCGGTTCGTTGCCATAGCTCCTGCGGGAAAATGTGAGCAATGGTGACGGGGTGTTCTTTTCCCAGATCCGCTAGGGTGGCGAAGGCAGACCCCGATCGCCAAGCTTTCCCCAAAGTATCGGTTAGGACGATAAAAAGTCGGTTTCCGGAGGGTGCAACCAGACTGCGAGGGTTCCGTTCGATTTGCCCGGCACCGGAAAGCAAACGAGCTTCATTTTCACCGGTCTCGAACCACCAAACCCGCACATCCCTAAAAAAGCCTTGCCAACGGAAGAGAGTGGTCATTCCCCCCGCTAGATCTCCCCAAAATTCCATCGGGGGAGAGCGATCGATCAACAGGTGAACCTCTAACCAACGTTCTAGGGGGGGTCGGAAAGCGAGCATCGGTAATCCCCCCGCTTCGGCCGTCCGTTCCACTGTAACCTCGATATCCAACTCGTCGGCCCGTAATCCAGGCACGCGACGCGCTAGGGGGAGAATTGCCTTACTGATGGCGGTGGGTTCGGGTATCGGAAAGGGATCGGGGACGCGAACGGGAGAAGAACGATCGCTCTCGACCGAATCGCGCTTCTGGGGTGTCTGCGTCGGGCGATCGATGTTTTCGGGATAGGCAACGGGGAGCGTTGGCTCGATCGCTCCGGGGGGAGGGGTTTTTTCACCGCTGCCGGATGACCGGTTATCCTCCTTATCATTAGATGAGGTTGCTTCCGACTGTTCAGGCTGCTCGATCGACCAAGGCGCGATAATTCGATCGAGGTAAGCAGCGCACCAGATCAGTTCTGCCATTTCCCTCTCGTCTTCCCACCAGATGGCTTTCTTCCCTTCCATCTCTCCCCCTACCCTTGCAAGGATTTAAAGATGGTGTCTAGCAGCTTGCTATCGGGGTCGGTGAGGTCGTTTCCCTGTAGTAACAGATAGACCGCGTTGAGCAGTTGATCGGTGGCTAGTTTGTCTTTGCGTTTGATTCGATCGAGAAATTCCCGGATCAGATTTCTGGCCGGTTCGTCCAATTGATTTAGGCTCTCCGGGGGGAAACGTTGCTCTAGTATCCGATAGAAATCATCCTCGTTGTCGGGTTGTTCGAGTCTTAAACGCAAACATCGACGCAGGAAAGCGGGGGGAAACTCCCGGGCCTCGTTACTGGTCATGAATACTAGGGGGAACTCCTGACAAGACACACAACCTCGATCGATCGGGATTTTTTCCTCGCTGTCGTCCTGTTGACCACGATAGGGAAGAACGGATTGGTCGCCGGTTTTTAATCGTGTCAATTCCGGGATCTCAAAAAATCCCTCCTCGAAAATATGGAGGAGATCGTTAGGCATATCGATATCGCTTTTATCGATCTCATCAATTAGCAGCACCGCCGGTCGTCCTGGACGGGATCGATAAAAAGCCATCCCCATGGGACCTAATCTTAGATAGCTGCCGATATCCGGCTCCTCGTACTCTCCCCCCTCTCCCACTTTCTGTCTTTGTAGGGAAGCTTCCTGTAACCGTCCGATCGCATCGTAGGCATAAAGACCCTCTTTAAGGGTGGTGCGGGAAACGATCGACCAACGGTAGGGGCCGGGTAATCCCAATTCCCGCGCCACTGCGTAGGCCAGGGAAGTCTTGCCGGCGCCGGGGTTGCCCTCGATCAGTAGGGGACGACGCAAACAGAGGGCAGCATTCACCAATTCCACCGCTTTCCTATCCGCGACGAATCCTAAAGCCCTAGGGTCGATTTTTCCCTGTTCGGGCGGTGTTTTCGGCAATTTTGCCGCTTCTGTCCATTCTTCTGGGGACAGGCTAAAACTGCGCCAAGGGGGGGGCGGTGGGATGCGATCGAGGTGTTTTCTTTGTTCTTCGGGTGTGGGTAAACTATCGGCGCTCAGGGTCAAACCCCGATAGATGAGAAGGTCTTCTGCTTCGGTAACTGGTTTATTGGCCATTGGATTCCACCACTCTCGTGTTTAGAGGTCTCGGTCTCGGGGAGGGTTTGGGGTATAGATCGTCCCAGAAAAGGGCGATTTTTCGCTTGTTTCTGCGTAATTCTTTGATCTTATCGGGCCAGTTTTTCCATTCCGAGGGTTTTAGATCGTTATCTGTCATCGGTTGGTTGGCGTTTCGACTCCAGACGGCGATCGGCAGGGATTCCACGATATCTTCCAGATCGGCGATCGATGGTTCGGTTCCGATGTAGTAATCTTTCTGGTCAAGATCGCTATTATTTTCCCATAAAGCTCTCTTGATCTCCTCGATCTCGTCGCGTATCTCTCGGAAATCTTCATCAAAATAGCGATCGAAGGAGTTAATAAAAACAGGATACTCGTATCCTAGGGATCTCCACATTGTACCCCGCTTAAATTGAAATTCTTCCAGAGGGTATTTTAAAACTTTTATTGGCAGAAAAATTTCGAGATTTAGCTTTACTTTGTTCGGCAAACTATAACGAGCTTTGCGAATTAAATTAGCGAGAAATGTCTGGCTTTCTGGACAAGATTCTATTTCGCTATTTAATTCAATTTTTTCGTTTTCAGCAAATCTTCCTAAGGGGCGATGTTGACTTTTAATCCAAAGATTCATTCTTAAGTGAAATGAGTTGAACACCCTTCCAGTATTATTATCTTTATCGAGATCCTGTTCTATTTCAATTTGAAGTCTCAGCTCTTCTCGATTAATACGTTCCTTGAATTTTTCCCAGGACTGCCTCACCTCATTTTGTATTTTATCTAAATCCGCATTTTCTCGATACTTAATAACCCTAGACTGCCAAGCTTCGATAGCATCAATCGACGGGTTACTCCTATCTTCTTCTAATAACCTAGTTCGACACCACTCGGAACAAGCTATGAGAGGACAGATACCCTCTATAACCGGCTTGTTTGATAATTTTTTTAATTGTTCTTTAAGTTCTAGATCGTTCAGAATAAACTCTTCTAAAAATTTACTATTTAATAAAAATGAATTGATAAAAAGTAAATTTTTTGATAAATGTTTTTTAAATTCATTCAATAATTCTTCTGTCAATTCAAGGCGTTTTTCTTCCCAAGTTCGTATCGTTTTAGGAATAACTGGAAAAAATTTTGCAACCGTTTCAGATCCCGTCAGGTTATGTACAACGTCTTGTGGCATTGAGTCGGGAATTTTTTCATTAACTTTGCCTACAATTTCACCGGGGGAAATATATCGATTACGAGACTGTTGACAAAAATCTTTCAAAACTGCTGCCAAAACGGTAGAGAATACACTCTCTTTAGCCTCTTGTTTGGCACGACAAGCGGCGATCGTGTGAACGGCAATATTTTTTTCTTTGCTCGATCGATATATCCCGATCGAGCCAGCAGCGAATTTTGTAACTTCCACCGCTCCCATTTGCGAGCAACAGGTATCGATAATATACAGTATCTGCGCTATCCGAACCCCATCATTATTGAGAGGACGAACTAAATCTTCGGTCGATAGAGCCGTTTGTCCAATTAGTTTAGGATCAGTATCCTCCAGTAAAAGATAATGTCTATCCCCCAGTATATACTCGCCGTGACCGGAATAATAAAAAATGACAATATCGGTTTCACGGCGATTTTGTTGAAGCCATTGAGCAAATTTGAGGGTAATTTCATCTTTTTTCGGATTAATATCTAAATCGGTTAACACTCGCTGGTATCCAAAATCACGAGTAAACAGATCGATTACCCGTTCTAAATCCGTCTCGACGCTGGGTAATTGCTCGTCAGGGTCTAAGTTCTTGTAATCCTTTGTCCCACAAGCGATTAGATAATACTTGATTTCTTCATCCATACCATTACCCATCAATCGATTAACCCCGATCGAATCGCTTCCCCAGTTTCAACCGCCGTAAGATAGCTTTTGGCATCATGAGCCTCGCAACCATTATAAACTAGCTTATCCTCGACAGTTCCCTCAAATAAAGGGTTGAGTTGCTTTGTCAACGCCACCACATCGCCATCGTCTGCGATATTTACCCATCTTTCCACATTTCCGGGCCAGCGCCCCAGGTTATTGCGGGGGGATGGTTGCAGTCGATCGAAAATTAATTGTCTTATCCCCAAAGGAGAACCGAGAGTGACAAAGACTTTAATCGGCCATTCTGGATGCTGACATAAAGTTTCGTAACAGACGATCGAACCGAGAGAATGAGCCACAAGTACCCGCGGATCTTCTTCATCGATACATTTTATTACTCGCTCTTGAATCTGCTGTTTTAGCTTTCGATCGTGTAAATAGCTCCCCACTTGCTTAAGATAAGAAATAACCAATTTCTCGGCAATGCTACCGAAAAACCGAGATTCACTTAACCCCGACAAAGCTCTCTGGATAATTTTTGGGGTAGATTTTTCTCTCAAAAGGCTATCTGCATTGGGATGATTATTTTCCACTTGTTCCGTTTCTTGCCACCACAACTGGAGTAATTCTTTTTCCCAATCGGAATCGATATCATTAACATCGTAGTTCGGAATGCCGATCGCTTTCGATTTTCCCCGAAAAATATCTCCGTAAAACGCACAACGAAAATCAGTATCGGACTGTAACTCGGTTCCTGCGAGTTTCAATCCATCCTTGAGACTTGGCAACCACTCAGCAGAAATCGTGTTGCTACCCCTAAATTCTTGCGCGATGCCATGAACACCGACAATTTTAGCCATGATCCTCCAGTTACAGGGCCTTCCTATCCCTGTTGATTTTCAATTTTAAGATGAAAAGTTAAAACTGATCAAATTTTTATTGCAGGATTTAGAAACAAATAATGCTGATTCCGATCAGACTTTATTATCTCAATTAGCCGGAACTTGGACAGAGGCGGATGAGATGGATTTTTTACAAAATATAGAGGCCTTTCGAGCAGTTGAGGAAAGTTTGTGGAGCTAAGACTGATTCTACTGGATACCAACGCTTACACAGCTTTTAAACGTAATATTTTTGAAGCAGTTGAGGTTATTAGGAACAGGCCTTTAATCGGTTTAAATAGTGTAATTTTAGAGGAATTATATGGTGGTTTTGAGTTGGGTTCTAGAGAGGAATATAACCGAAGGGAACTTAAGCAATTTTTGGAAATATCCAAAATTAACCGTTTTGCGAACGCAAAGCGCTCGCTACGCGAGATCGATTGCAATACCGCCGAATATTACGCTAGAGTTTATTATTACTTGAGGAAAAAGGGCAATCCGATTCCCACTAACCATATGTGGATCGCGGCGATGGCTCTACAATATAATCTGGCTTTATTTAGTTATGACAAGCATTTTCGTGCGGTCGATGGGTTGATAACGGGAAATAGCCGCGCCGATTTTGCGATTATTCGATCTTAAGAGAATTGCTTCGGCTCGGTATCGCTGAAAGTGTAGCTTCAAGGGGTACCGGGAAACCAAAAGAAAGAATCGAACTTATCAAAAAATATTTGAGAGGGAGTCCTTAACCTTTGTTAAAAATAAGTGATTGGACAGACTCGGAAAAATTAAGTTTTGAAAATTTGACAGCGCTTTACTATACTTTCACTTTACCCTAAAAGAAGAGCATCAGAAAGTCAAAAAATATACATGAAGACGGTCAAAAAGGAGGGAATCAACAAACGACCTCATGCCTAGAAAAAAGCTTTTTAAGTAGGAATTAAAAGAGCGGCGGACAGGATGAGTAGTTTGAAAGATTGAGAGGAAAAATACCATGAAGACAACCGTTCAACGCTTAAGCCAACTAAATTTTGCATCCCTATCACCAGCGGTGAGATTGTTCCCGTCGCCGATCGCCTGGAAAGACCAAGCGTTCTATTTCTTGATGCTCGATCGCTTCTCCGATGGTCGTGAAAATGGGTACAAGGACAACGAGGGGAATTTAGTCCAGAGCGAGACAACCCCACCCTACAGTGCCGCTGGTGCGGAGAATGCCGTGAAAACAGAGTGGGAAAGCAGTTTTGGTAACTGTTCCGGCGGCGGGTTTTGTGATTTTTGAGTGAGGTGAGGGGAGCATATCAACGCACAAAGTGTATGTATTAGGAGAGAAAAAATGACAACCTTTAGAATTTCTGGTCAAATTATCGATCTTCATACGCACCAAGGGCTATTTGCAGTTCGAGTTGAGGCGTGGGATAAGGACTTGATCTGCAGCGACTTGGTTGGCAGTGCGGTTACTGATAGTCAAGGTGTTTTCCAGATAACATTTGACGAGTCTTATTTCCAAGAATTGTTCTTTGACCGACGGCCCGATCTATTTTTTAAGGTTTACTCCGCTGGCAATCTTATCAAGAGTACTGAAGACTCTGTGTTGTGGAACATCAACGCTAAAGAAATTCCAATTGTAATTGAGGTTGAGATGATGATAGATACAAGACCAAACCTAACACCCGATCGCCAACCGATCAAACCTCTACAGGCGCAACGACTGGCAGCGCTAACAGGCTTGAAGGCAGAGGAAGTTGTCAATAAGAACGTTGCCGAACTAAGTGAACAGCTTAAGTGGCAAATTGATCCAGAGCTATTCTTGTTTCGCCGCATCTGCGGCAAGGTTGTGAAGACTGACCCGACGACAGGCGTTGATTATCCAGTTCCAGGTGCAACTGTCCACATCCTTGATACTGATTGTACCTTCCTTGGATTATTTCCCATCGAATCTCCTTGGGCTTGGCTATTCCCGGTCTTTTGCCATACAGAGGAGATCGGCACTGCCAAGACTGATGGCTGTGGTAATTTCTGTGCCTGGGTGCCACGCTTTGAGATTGATTGGATTTTGCGGTGGCGGTTAGAGCGTCATTGCTTAGGAGAACTGCTAATTAAACCGAAGTTGCTCGATCTGCTGAAGTCTCTCAAGCTGATCCCAATACCACGGCCCGGACCCGATCCAGATCCCGATCCAGTAACTTTCCTGGCTCGCAACCCAAATGCGATCCGTCGCGTAGCATCGTTGGCCGGTAAAGAGGTTGCACAAAAATTGCAGGCGATCGCTCAGTCAGCGGTCAGTAACCTACGCCCGACTGAGAGCCAAGCACTGCTCAATCGCCCAGTGTTTGACCGCTCAGTTCCTCCCCCCATTCCCGATGCTTTGCGTCAGTTAGATAGCGCTTTCCAGCAGGGAGGACCGCAGGTACTAGAAACACATCTAGGCAGTAAGCATCAGTACCAGCTTGACCTGAAACGCTACATCGGTCCCTTCCTTCGCCCACCGTGTTGGTATGAGATTGAGGCTGAATGGTTGCCGCTCCTTGATGTCCCGGATATCACCTTCCGCGTCACTCAGGATGTGGATAGCGATGGAACCGAGGAGACGATCTACTCTGAGGGTTTCTTTGATGTGCGCTGGAATAAGGGAGCTATTTCGCCAGTCACTCTGCACGCCTCACAGATTGCAGTGGCTGCCCCCCTGTGTGGAAACATACCAGAGATTACCTGTACTCAGGCTGGAGAGGGAGCGGGGATCAAGGGGATTAGTCTGATGCTCGCCGAACCGCCAGCAGTGGGGGATCCACCTGTCAGTGGCTACATCGATCCAGTTACTGGTTTTGCCCGTCGCCCCAACCGCCCCCATCCTGACGGACTGATCAAAGGTTCAGCCTTTTCCACAAACGATCCAGCCGCAACAGCTCCATTCCTTGGTACGCTCCTGCTGCGTGGATGTAACCAGATGCCGAATGCAGCCTTCTACCGTGTGCTGTACAGTCACAACGGGGGGCCAGAGGCACCGTTCCTCAATTTAAGCTGGCCGATTTTTCGTCCGTTGGGCAGTCCGCCTACTTGGGTCAACCCAGTGGACGGGAAGGGTTGGTACAATATTCTGCCCGACCCTGGCAATTGGTTGGTTCCTTATCTTCTGCTGGCCTGGCCTAGTTACCAGTTCCAACCAGGCACCTATGAACTGCGCGTGGAACTGGCGAATGCAAGCAAGAACCATCTTGTTTATTCCAAACCTATCCGCGTGAACGTGGACAACTCGTCACCCTTGGGGGCAATCACGTCCCTGAATTGGCGGGTGGTGGGCAGTACGATCTGGACTTCTCTTCTACTACAATGCCCGGTAATACGGCGACCCGTTGGTGAGGATATTGAGTTTCAGGTTGTCTGGCAGGTTTCATCGCTGCACCTTCTGTACGGGCAACTGGTTGCCAGTGGATGTGGTAGCTCAACCGCAGTTCTATCGCTACAACCCCCTATGCCCACAGCAACGTCTGCACAGACGTTGGCAACAACTGAACACTGGTACACCAGTGAGGCCGACAACACCACGAGTGCCACAGCAGTCTATCGTTTGAAATTCCCTAGTGCGGGACAGCCAGACAATCAGGGTGCGTACTCGTTCTGGGTGAATGCCTACAGTCGGGCGATCGACCCCAGCCACGCAACGGGTTACAACGCTGACTGGAACTACAACCAACTGTGGATCGGAGGGACAATAGACTTCCACTCAGTGGCCGTAGTCAATCTGTAAAGGCTCTTCTCAAGCGATAGGTGATCGCACTTTGACGGTTTCTGACAACACAGTTTCAAGAAATCGATTTGACAAAAGTGCGATCGCAGTTCTGGAAAAGAAGGGCGATCGCTATCGCTAAATAAACAAGAAAGAGAAGTATTGTAAAGTTTTGTAAAAAATATATGCAAATGACTGCAAACAACTGCTAATATGGTTAGTACAAGTTTACATTGCAGTTCACATGAAACTATCAGATTATGCTAAGAAAAAAGGG
>NZ_SFBO01000105.1:0-12113 GCF_007095705.1 Microcystis sp. Msp_OC_L_20101000_S702 | reverse complement strand
TCCTTTCTTACCAGCAATTTTGTTCTTACAGTTATTATAGAACCTAAGAATAGCAGTCCAAGTCCGTTCGCAAGCCTGTTGACAAGCTGTAGAGTTAAGGTCTTGAACAAAAGGGTATTCACTTCTTAATTGAGTGACATATTTATATACATCCTTTTGTCCTACACCTTTATTGTCTTCCCAATATCTAAGACATTTATTCCGAACAAACTGTACTGTCCGAATAGCCTCATCAATGGCTTGATATTGAGATGGTTTTCCTCTAAGCTTGTACTCTAAAACAAACATTTTGCGTTATCGACCTACCACGCAAACTACTCTAGCATACTAAAGTTAAATTGGCAACTATAGATTAGAGTTATTCTTAGTCGTGCTTCGCTGTTCTATGCTGGCGGAACTTTTCATCTCCGAGGTGAAACCGAGAGATGAAAAGCCGACATTATAGGTAAAAAGCGATTTCTTTCTCCTTGAGAGGGGCAAAATCGGCGGCTAACAACAGCTGATTTAACTCCTCTTGGGGGATATGTTTGGCCCCGATGCGGACAATTCGCGATCTCATCGTGTTAGATACTCCGCTTCTTTGTCGTCCTGCTTCCAAACCCATTACCCGGTGATAAAGTTCCAATTTTGCCTGGGGAATTGGGGAACCATCAAAATCAATGCCATTAGCGATCGCCACATCAATGGCATCAGCGCCCGTAGTTGTGGTTAAATTAGTTTCGGTGGACATAAAGACAATATAAAGGATCGTTGCTATTTTATCAGGCGATCGATATCCGCCGCTATGATCAGGAAAGTAATCTTCATTTCTGTGTGACTATGGCTCAATTGCCGACCTATCAACCAAAACAGTTATCCCTTGGCCCCCTAGAAGCGGAAATTCTCAATATTGTCTGGGAATTGGAACCCGTTAGCGTTAAGGATGTCCACGATCGCATTTTAGCGGATCCAGAACGGGATCTGGCCTATACTTCTGTGACTACGGTACTGCGTCGTTTAACTAATAAAGGCTGGTTAAGTTGTTATAAACAGGGTCGGATTTTCTACTGGAAACCGATGGTTTCTAAGGAACAAGCACAGGCAATTAAAGCCTACGAACAATTACATCGTTTTTTGGCTATTGGTAATGCGGATGTGGTGGCTTCTTTTGCCGATAGTCTCGATACTGCTAGTGTCGAACAATTAAAAGCGATCGCATCTCGTTTAGATACCCTTCGTCAACAACGGAGAGAAAGCTAATGCACGGTTCAATGTTATTACTAGCATTAACTATCGCCATTGGTTTACGTTGGTTTCTGCCCAGCTATCAGCGTCGTTGGCAGATAACGCTATTTTTCTTCCTCTTTCCTCCTTTGCTGCTGTTAATGACAGTTATATCGGTGGTTTGTATGGGCTATCGCGGGCAAATGCTAGGCTATAACTCTAGTTTAATAAGTTACTTTAGTGCCATAATTTGGCTAGTTTTTGCTCTATTTTGCCTGATAAAACTTTCCTATCAAACTTGGCAAACCCATCGGGATTTTAGCAGTTATCCCCTCAAAAAAATCACCACTCAGAAGGCGAGAGTTTTAGCAGTGGATTTTCCCTACAGTGCCAGAGTTGGCTTCTGGAAGTCGGAATTAATTGTAACCCAAGGATTATTAAATCTCTTAGATCAAGAACATTTACAAGCAGTTTTAGCCCACGAACAAGCTCACCAAGAATATCATGACACTTTCTGGTTTTTCTGGTTAGGTTGGCTGCGATCGATGTCTTCTTGGCTGCCCAATAGCGAGAATTTATGGTCAGAATTGGTCTTCTTGCGGGAATTACGCGCCGATAAGTACGCTTCCGGACAAGTGGATTATTTACTATTAGCTGAATCGCTGCTTTTAGTGGCAGAAAAAGTTAATCAAGTAGCGGAAATAAGTTTCTCCGATAGTTGCTGTGTCGCTCTGAGTGATAATTCTTTAAATAATCGTTTATTAGAGAGAATTGATGCTTTAGTCGAGTCAGAAAAACCAGAACTTACCAGATTTAACTATCAAGTCTGGCTATTGCTTTCCCTCTCCCTTGCTCCTTTCTTACTCTTGCCTTTACACTCCTAAAAATGACCCTAGAAGTTGGACAAAAAGCCCCCGAATTTGCCACCCCCAACCAAAAAGGCGAAATTAGCAAATTAGCAGATTTTGCCGGTCAATGGTTGGTATTATATTTTTATCCCAAAGATAACACTCCGGGCTGCAGCACAGAAGCGATCGATTTTACCGCTTTGTCACCGCAATTTCAGCAATTAAATGCGGTAATTCTGGGAGTTAGTCCCGATTCAGAAAAGTCCCACTGTCGTTTTATTGAAAAACACAATTTAACTATTCAATTATTGAGCGATCCCGAGCATCAACTGGCGGAAATTTATCAAGTCTGGGGATTAAAAAAATTTATGGGTAAGGAATATATGGGGATTAGACGCTCCACTTTCCTGATCGACCCCCGGGGAAATATTGCCTATATTTGGTCAAATGTCAAGGTAAAAGCCCATGCAGAAGCGGTTTTGAAAAAACTTGAGGAATTGCAGTAGCAAGCCCTCAGTACCCAATATTTACGGGTATGCAATCGCGCCCTTTCGTGTTAGACTAGAAAAGTTGTCAAAAATCGCACATCTAGGCGATCGGGTGTTTCTAGGAATCTAGAAATCCAGCCCTAGATGGAGGATAAACCCGAAAAGGAGAAAAATATGCCCGTTGTCTCTCTCGCAGAATTGCTAGAGTCTGGGGTTCACTTCGGCCATCAAACGCGCCGTTGGAACCCGAAAATGTCTCAGTACATCTACACTGCCCGGAATGGGGTTCATATCATTGATTTGGTGCAAACTGCCCAATTAATCGAAGAAGCTTACGAATTTGTCCGAGGAGAAGCCGATAGCGGTAAACGCTTTTTATTCATCGGTACGAAACGGCAAGCGGCAGCAATCATTAAACAGGAAGCTTTACGCAGCGGCAGCCACTTCGTTAACCAACGCTGGTTAGGGGGAATGTTAACCAACTGGGAAACCATTCGCGGCCGGGTAGAAAGACTCAAAGAATTAGAAGAATTAGAAAATAGCGGCGCCCTCGATAAACGACCGAAAAAAGAAGCATCGGTACTGCGTCGGGAATTAGGCAAACTAGAAAAATACCTCGGTGGCATTAAAACCATGCGCCGGCTGCCGGATTTAGTCGTCGTAGTGGATCAGCGTCGGGAATACAACGCTATCCAAGAATGCCAAAAATTGGGCATTCCCATCATCTCCCTCTTGGATACTAACTGCGATCCTGACTTAGTAGATGTGCCGATTCCCGCCAACGATGACGCAATTCGCTCAGTCAAACTGATTTTAGGCAAAATTAGCGATGCGATCATCGAAGGTCGTCGCGGTGGTCAAGCAGCGGTGGAAGAATACGAGGAAGACTACGATAATGAAACCGAGTACGAGGAAGAAGGTGATTATTCTCAATACGCCGCCGAATTTGCCAGTGGAGACGACGATAACTAGGGAAAATTAGCTATTGATCGCAGCTAGGTTCGGGGGGAAACTTTCCGAGCCTATCGAGCGGTCAAACCTGCCCCTCTCGTGGCATGATCAATTATAAGCAGTAGGTTAGGAATTTTATGGCAGAAATTACAGCACAACAGGTTAAAGAACTTAGGGAAAAGACCGGCGCCGGCATGATGGATTGCAAGAGGGCGCTGACGGAAAACGCGGGGGATATAACCAAAGCGATCGAATGGTTGCGACAAAAAGGGATTACTTCCGCCGAGAAAAAAGCCAGTCGGGTAGCGGCAGAAGGGATGATCGGCAGTTACATCCACACCGGCAGTCGCATCGGTGTTTTAGTGGAAGTGAACTGTGAAACCGATTTTGTCGCCCGTCGCGAGGAGTTCAAAAAATTGGTTAATGACGTGGCGATGCAGATTGCCGCTTGTCCTAACGTCGAATATGTAAAAGTGGCCGATATTCCCGCCGAAATCTCTGCCAAAGAAAAAGAAATTGAGATGGGACGGGACGATTTAGCCAATAAACCCGATAATATCAAAGAAAAAATCGTGGCTGGCCGCATTGAAAAACGTTTGAAAGAACTTTCTCTGCTCGATCAACCCTTTATCCGCGATCAGAACATCAGTATTGACGAATTGCTCAAACAAGCGATCGCTGCTTTAGGAGAAAATATTCAGGTGCGTCGTTTCCAACGCTTTGTACTAGGTGAAGGGATCGAGAAAGAAGAAACGGATTTCGCCGCCGAAGTAGCCGCCCAAATGGGACAAAAAGCCCCGGAACCCGTAGCAGCCGCCCCGCAAGTGGAGGAAAAAGCCCCGGAACTGGCAGCGAAGGATAATCCGCCCGCTAAAGGCAAAAAGAAAAAGTAAGTTCAATGAAGATAAATCTGGTGGGGTGCGAGTTTCGTACCCTTTTTGTCTTCAGGGAATTATGAATTATTTGCACTCGTGGTCCCTAGAGGTTGTCGAACGGAAAAAAATGCAGATTCAGGACAAAATCACCGAAATAGCCGCTAAAACAGCGAAAGCGATCAAACTTTCTCAAAATTATTTACTTTCTACCCAATACTCTGAAGGTTACTGGTGGGCAGAATTAGAATCTAATGTCACCATCACCTCAGAAGCAATTTTACTGCACAAAATCTGGAAAACTGACAAAAAACGCCCCCTAGACAAAGCAGCCACCTATCTGCGTCAGCAACAGTGTCCTAACGGCGCTTGGGAGTTATTTTATGGTGATGGTGGCGATCTTAGCACCACTGTGGAAGCCTACATGGGGCTGCGACTATTGGGAATTCCCGCTAATGATCCTGCTTTAGAAAAAGCTAGAGAATTTATCTTAGCTAAAGGTGGCATCAGCAAAACCCGCATTTTCACCAAAATGCACCTCGCTTTAATTGGTTGTTACGATTGGCAGGGGGTTCCCTCTATCCCCGCTTGGATCATGCTACTGCCGGAAAATTTCCCTTTTACTATCTATGAAATGTCCAGTTGGGCGCGGGGAAGTACGGTTCCTTTATTAATTGTTTTCGACAAAAAACCCGTGTATAAAATGGGTTTTAATCTCGATGAACTCTATACAGAAGGGGTGAATAATGTCAAGTATGAGTTACCAAAAAATAACGATTGGGCGGATGTTTTCCTCTGGTTAGATGGACTGTTTAAATGGGCAGAAAAAACTGATTTAGTTCCCTTCCGTCAAGAAAGTCTGAAAGCGGCGGAAAAATGGGTAATTGAACGACAGGAAGACACGGGCGATTGGGGGGGAATTATCCCGGCGATGTTAAATTCCCTATTAGCTTTAAAAGCCCTAGGTTATGATGTTGACGATCCGATTGTTGCCCGGGGTTTAAAAGCGCTGGATAATTTTGCCATTGAGACAGATAATACCTATTGTGTACAGCCCTGTGTGTCGCCGGTTTGGGATACGGCTTGGGTAATTCGATCGCTAATTGAATCCGGTCTAAATCCCGCTCATCCAGCTATGATTAAAGCGGGACAATGGTTAATCGATCAACAAATTCTTGATTATGGCGATTGGGCGATTAAAAATAAAATCGGAACCCCCGGCGGTTGGGCTTTTGAATTTGACAATCGCTGGTACCCCGATTTAGACGATTCGGCAGTGGTAGTGATGGCTTTAGAGTTAATTAAAATGCCCGATGAAAATATTAAAAAAGCTGTGATGAAACGGGCAGTTAATTGGATGGCTACTATGCAGTGTAAAGCTGGTGGTTGGGGAGCTTTTGACATCGATAATGATCAAAACTGGCTTAATTCTTTGCCCTATGCCGATCTAAAAGCAATGATCGATCCTAATACGGCTGATGTGACTGCCAGAGTTCTAGAAATGTTAGGCACTTGTGATGTTAAAATGGAGGAAAATCGAGTTAAAAAAGCTTTGGATTATCTGGAAAAAGAACAGGAAGCTGATGGTAGTTGGTTTGGTCGTTGGGGTGTAAATTATATTTATGGAACCAGTGGGGCATTATCTGCTTTGGCTTTTCTGGAACCGAATAAATATCGCCATCAATTGCAAAAAGGAGCCAATTGGTTAAGCAGTTGTCAAAATGTTGATGGTGGTTGGGGTGAAACCTGTTTTAGTTACAATAACCCTAAATTTAAAGGACAGGGAAATAGTACCGCTTCCCAAACTGCTTGGGCATTAATCGGTTTATTAGCCGTCGGGAAAGTCACCGGCAATTATCAGCGAGAAGTGATTGAAAAGGGTGTTAACTATCTTCTTGTTACCCAAAAAGAAAATGGTACATGGGATGAAGATTACTTCACCGGTACAGGTTTTCCCTGTCATTTTTACCTGAAATATCATTTCTATCAGCAGTATTTTCCTCTACTGGCTTTGGGGCGTTATCAGGCTTTAATTTAGTCCGTTAACCTATGCGTTAAGACAGGAAATAAGCCTAACTGTCTCACGCATTTTTTATGACTAACTAGGAAAAAATAAATCAGGAGATATATTTAAAAAATTGGCTAATTTTTGAATTGGCGTTCCATAGTAGAGCAAATAAGTATGATTATACCTTAAACTCTCTCAAAGTTGTCAAGAATAGTATTAATCAACTAAATACAAAACTTACTTTGATTCTGACTATTAGTTTATTGCTGTTTTGGTTAATTGTAGCCGAGATTTACCTGCTTATCTAGTTTCCATTTATTCTTGGGTGAAGCTGTCCGGCATTTAAACTATGTCTTGGAAATTTTATTACCAATGCTCAAACTGTCAAACTAGGGATGAATTTCTGGTATCGCTGGTCACTGAAATAGGTACAATAAACATTGGCTCGTTTTCATAGAGAACTTAGAATGACGCAAAATAATCCCCTAGAGTTGATTGAGAAGTTAGAAACAGGAATCCCCGGCTTTGATTTTCTTTCGGAAGGGGGATTGCCGAAAGGAAGAGCAACTTTGATAGCGGGGACGGCAGGAAGTGCTAAAACGGTCTTTGCCTGTCAATTTCTCGCAGAAGGCATCAAAAATGGAGAAAATGGCGTTTTTGTCACCTTTGAGGAGCCACCCCACGCACTCAGAAAAAATATGGGTGGTTTTGGTTGGAATATCCGGCAGTGGGAGGAAAATCGCCAATGGGCCTTTGTCGATGCTTCCCCCCAACCGGAAGAAAAGCCGATGGTGACGGGAGAATACGACCTAGGTGCATTAATCGCTCGCATTGAGTTTGCTATCCGCAAAAATAAAGCCAAACGGGTGTCTATGGATTCTTTAGGCGCAATTTTTAGCCATTTAAGTGACAGCGCTCAAGTGAGAAGTGATCTTTTTCGTCTAGCAACCGCTTTGCGAGAATTGGAAGTAACAGCGATTATGACCGCAGAAAGAACCCAAGAATACGGCGAAATCAGTCGTTATGGGGTGGAGGAATTTGTGGCCGACAATGTGGTGATTTTACGCAACGTTTTAACCGATGAGAAAAGAAGAAGGACGATCGAAATTTTAAAATATCGGGGAACCGATCACCAAAAAGGAGAATTTCCTTTTACAATTATTCCCAATAAAGGGGCCGTGATTATTCCTTTATCAGCTATTGAATTAGAACAAAAATCCTCTAATATTCGTATTACTTCCGGCAGCCTGGAACTCGATAGAATGTGTGGGGGTGGTTTCTTCCGCGATTCGGTTATTTTGGTTTCGGGAGCCACAGGAACAGGAAAAACCCTGATGGTGACAGAATTTATGGCTGGGGGAGTAAGCAATGGGGAAAGATGTTTAATTTTTGCCTTCGAGGAAAGTCGCGAACAGTTATTTAGAAATGCTATCGGTTGGGGTGTGGATTATGACCGCATGGAAAAGGAAGGTAAATTAAAAGTAGTCTGCCGTTATCCCGAAACTACGGGTTTAGAAAATCATTTAATTATGATGAAGGAAATTATCGAGGAGTTTCAACCTAATCGAGTGGCAGTAGATAGTTTATCTGCTTTAGAAAGGGTTTCTAATCTGAAAGGATTTCGGGAATTTATTATTGGTTTGACTTCTTTTATTAAGCAAAAAGAGGTGGGAGGATTATTTACTTCCACCACTCCCACTTTATTAGGAGGTTCCTCGATTACAGAAGCACATATTTCTACAATTACTGATTCAATTATTCTGCTGCGTTATGTGGAAATGTATGGAGAAATGCGCCGCGGGATCACTGTTTTAAAAATGCGCGGTTCTATGCACGATAAGGATATTCGTGAGTTTTCGATCGATCATCAAGGTATGCACATTGGTCAACCTTTCCGCAATGTTACCGGAATTCTGGCCGGAACTCCTATGTACACAGCACAAACAGAAGTAGAACGTTTGAGTGGATTATTTGAGGATCGTAGTTAAAATATAGCAGCATTTGCTAATCGTGCGTCGGTTGTTAGCTTTTTTCTCCCTATCTCCTTCTTGCTTTCTTGATATGTCTAAAAACTTTTGGTTGATTTTTCTAGGTCTTTTACTGATAAATAATCTACATTTATCAGTCTTAGCAGAAACAGTTTTACAAAGAATTGCTCGCACGGGAGAATTAAAAGCGGCAGCCAGAAAAGATGCTACTCCCTTTAGTTATATCGATGAGAAAACGGGACAATGGACAGGTTACGGAGTGGAATTAATGCGCTTAGTCCAACGTCGATTAGCACAAGAATTAGGTAAACCGATTACAATAAACTTTACAGAAGCGACGACTAATAATCGTTTTCAGCAAGTGGAACAGGGACAAGTAGATTTATCCTGTAATGCGGCAACAATTACGGAAGAAAGACTAGAAAAGGTTAATTTTTCTACTCCCTATTTTATGACAGGAGCGCAATTTCTAACTAAAAGAGAAAATGCTGATAAAATAGATATTAATAACACTTTAGCGGCGGTTGCGATCGCCTACATTCCCCACACCACCACCGATAGTATTATTCGTTATATCTATCCTCTGGCTAATTGGCAAGCTGTCAGCGATCGAAGTGAAGCAGTGGCAAAATTACAAAGGGGAGAAGTAAAAGCAGTGGTTAGTGATGGAATTCTTCTACTGGGGGAAATCGTTAAACAAGGACAGGATCTCCGAGAATTTGTGCTACTACCCCGTCAACCGATTACCACCGAACTTTATGGCTGTATTTTACCCAAAAACGATCCCGAATGGAAAAAATTTGTTGATACTGTCGTCGGCAGCAATGATAACCGGAGACTGCGAGAACAATGGTTTAATTTAGAACAAGGTTTTTTTCCCTATACGATTCTCAATCAACCCTAAAAATAGACTGTAATTGCTGAAAATTAAAAGTAAGTAAATTCTAGTTTTTTTCTTTTTCCTTGTCACTTTTTTCTCAAAAAATTATGTCTTTTGTCGGTTTACATATTCACAGTGATTATAGCTTACTTGATGGTGCTTCCCAATTACCGTCACTAATTGATCGAGCGATCGAATTAGGACAACCAGCGATCGCTTTAACCGATCATGGAGTCATGTATGGTGCGATCGAATTAATTAAAACCTGTCGTAATAAGGGAATAAAACCAATTATTGGCAACGAAATGTATGTAGTTAATGGCGATATTGAAGTCAATCTTCGCCACCGAAAATATCATCAAGTTGTTTTAGCCAAAAACACCCAAGGCTATAAAAATCTGGTTAAATTAACTACTATTTCTAATCTGAAAGGTATTCAAGGTAAAGGCATTTTTGCTCGTCCTTGTATCAATAAAGAGTTACTCCAACAATATCACGAAGGATTAATAGTTACCAGTGCTTGCTTGGGTGGAGAGATTCCCCAAGCAATTTTAGCTAATAACAGAAAAGTGGCTAAGGAAACTGCTAAATGGTATAAAAAACTTTTTGGTGATGATTTTTATTTAGAAATTCAAGACCACGGTTCTAAAGAAGATCGGATTGTCAATGTAGAAATAGTTAAAATTGCTAAAGAATTAGGAATTAAAGTAGTTGCTACTAACGATTCTCACTTTATTTCCTGTTACGATGTAGAGGCACATGATGCCTTACTTTGTATTCAAACTGCCAAGTTAATTACTGAAGATAAACGCCTCCGTTATAGCGGCACAGAATACTTAAAATCTGCTGATGAAATGCGTTTACTTTTCCGTGATCATCTGCCAGAAGATGTGATTGAAGAAGCGATTAATAACACCTTAGAAGTAGCAGAAAAAGTCGAACCTTATAACATATTTAATGAACCAAGACTACCTAACTATCCAGTTCCTGCGGGACATACTGCTGATAGTTATGTAGAAGAAATTGCTTGGTTAGGATTACTAGAAAGATTAAAATGTCCTTCTCGTCACGAAATTGAACCTGTTTACAAAGAAAGACTTGAATACGAATTAAAAATGTTACAGAAAATGGGATTTTCTACCTATTTTCTCGTCGTTTGGGACTATATAAAATATGCTAGAGATCATGATATTCCCGTCGGTCCAGGACGTGGTTCTGCGGCGGGTTCTTTGGTAGCATATTCTTTAAAAATAACTAATATTGATCCCGTTCATCACGGTTTATTATTTGAGCGTTTTCTCAATCCTGAACGGAAATCTATGCCTGATATTGATACGGATTTCTGTATCGAGAGACGGGATGAAATGATCCAATACGTCACGGAAAAATACGGGGAGGCTAATGTTGCCCAAATCATTACTTTTAACCGCATGACATCAAAAGCTGTCTTAAAAGATGTGGCGCGGGTGTTAGATATTCCCTACGCCGAATCGGATAAAATGGCGAAAATGATTCCCGTTTCTCGCGGTAAACCCACACCTTTAAAAGTGATGATTTCCGATGAAACTCCCGAACCAGCATTTAAAGAAAGATACGATACGGAACCCCATGTGCGTCATTGGTTAGATATGGCAATTCGTATCGAAGGTACTAACAAAACCTTCGGAGTTCATGCCGCCGGAGTCGTCATTTCTTCCCAACCTTTAGATGAAGTGGTTCCCCTCCAGAAAAATAATGATGGTGCGGTAATTACCCAATATTTCATGGAGGATTTAGAATCATTGGGATTGTTAAAAATGGACTTTTTAGGGTTAAGAAATTTAACTACTTTGAAAAAAACCGCCGATTTAATTAAACAAAATCAGGGCATAGAAATTGATCTGGATCAATTGCCTTTAGATGAAAGAAAAGCTCTGCAAATTCGGGCTAAAGGAGAACATAAAAAACTACCTCCCGATATTCTCAAAACCCACGGATTACTAGAAGAGGGGGATTTAGAAGGTATTTTCCAGTTAGAATCGTCGGGGATGAAACAGATAGTTAAAGAGTTAAAACCATCGGGTATTGAGGACATATCTTCAATCTTAGCACTCTATCGCCCTGGACCTTTAGATGCGGGATTAATTCCTCTCTTTATTGGCAGAAAACACGGTAGGGAACCCATTCGTTATGATCATCCTTTATTGGAACCAATTCTTAAGGAAACCTACGCAGTTTTAGTCTATCAAGAACAGATTATGAAAATGGCGCAGGATTTAGCCGGTTATTCCCTAGGAGAAGCGGATCTATTGCGTCGAGCAATGGGTAAGAAAAAAGCCTCCGAAATGCAGAAACAAAGGGAGATGTTTATCGATGGTGCTGCTAAAAATGGTGTGGAAAAAAGAATCGCTGAAAATCTTTTTGAACAGATGGTAAATTTTGCCGAATATTGTCTAGGAGGTGAGACGTTAATTTTAACTGAGGAATACGGATTATTACCAATTGCTAAAATTGTGAGCGAAGAAATTAACTGCACTGTTTATACTGTTGACCAAAATGGTTTTGTTTATAGTCAACCAATCTCTCAATGGCACGAGCGAGGTTTACAAGAAGTCTTTGAATATACCCTAGAAAATGGCCAAACTATCCAAGCAACCAAAGATCATAAATTTATGACTAGCGACGGAGAAATGTTAGCCATAGATACAATATTTGAGCGCGGTTTAGATTTAAAATCCTCTGATTTTTCCTAAAAACCAAACCCCCCAATCTGGTGAGATTGAGGGGTAGGAAAGAATAATCCTGGCATCGAGCTATTGTCCCGGTCGGCAACCCGACAAGTATCTTGGCCACGGCGAAGTTTCACAACCGAGTTCGGGATGGAATCGGAGTGGTG
>NZ_SFBO01000104.1:0-5986 GCF_007095705.1 Microcystis sp. Msp_OC_L_20101000_S702 | reverse complement strand
TCTGGTCGCCAATTTACTCGTTCATCTCCTAATATAGCGAGACTGATAACCGGTTTCTGATACAAATCAAAGGCCCGATAGTTATAAATATACATCCTCTGAGGGAAATTTTCTTCGTACTGGCTTTGAATTTCAATATGAATCAAAATCCAGACTTCTTCACCCCTGAGTAACCAGACTTTATAAAGTTTGTCAGCGAAACGTTTTTTTGTCTTAGCTGAAGCGGTAATTCGTTTGAGTTCTTTTTCTAGGGATTCGGGAATTTTTGTCCAATCAATTAGTTGGTGAACTTCAGGAAAGAAGAAGTATAAAAACGCTTCAAAATACTCGCTTAATGCTTCTTTCCAAGGTTCATCATAATTGGCGGTTGTTGGGTTCATGGCAAGTCGCTACCAATTGGAAAGTTAGGCACTCATCTAAATCTATTATTCCCCATAAATATCAGAAATGCTACTTGTCGTCACAAAACTTCCCATTAGAGCAACCTATAGTCATTTCAATTAAGATTGAGAATATCAATCCCAGAGTTCCTAAGGATTTTGTCGGTCTAGACTGTATCATACTTATACTAAATCCGTTGAGCATAGGCTACTCATAGAGGAGAGGCAAAAGGCAACAGGCAAAAGGCAAAAGGCAAAAGGAGAAATAAATAATCAGTTTTTAATAACCAGATTTAGTATTATCTGAAATGACTATAGGTCATCGTTTTCAGACTTAATCGACAAATAGTGCCAATTCAAAGTAGTATCTGGAATTTTCTAGTTAACCTTTTAGGGAGTCTCATTGCTTACACTTATCATCCTATTAAGCCTTCTCTGGATTTAGAGGCAAAAGACTTCCCTGCTCTACCTTCTGCCCTTTTTTAACTTCATAGAACTCACATTTTCTCCCTGTCAGCTTTCACCGACATTCAGCAAAACCTAGGTAAAAAATTAATTTTTTCAATCAACAATCTCGAATTCTATTGACTGCTCTTGGGCAAAATTATAGGTAAAATGATCGATAATATTAGTATCGCTCAATTCGAGATTATAAAAATTGATCTCTGGTTGATCAAAAAGTGGGCCAGCGTGCCAAGTTCCCACCTCTAATTTAATAAAACAGTCCCCGGGGATGCGAAAAACCTTTAATTTTTCTAAATCTGGTTGAGGATGAGGACTAGGGGGGGCCACTCCTAAAAACCACTCTTGTCCCCCCAAAGAACCAAGACATTGGGTACATTGACTATGACGAGTAATTCGCTTAAATTTACGTCCGCGAGTCTGTAAACGCATAATATAAAAACGTGGCACACCATTTTTTAAATGCAGTTGTGCATCGCTTTCATCAAACAGTTTCCCGTCATGGCCAGGGGTTATTAATTGACCGTAGGGACGGAAACTCTCGGCGGTAATTAGTTGCGCTGCCAGGGGACGAACGGTAATCGAATTACTCATAAAAATTACTGCTGACTAACAGTTATAGCTGTACCATCTCGGAGAGAAAGAATATTATTAACAGCAATTCTTTCCCCGGCATTTACTCCAGAAATAACCTGATAAGCTTGCCCTTGAATCGTGCCGACTTGAATGGGTTTTTGTCTAACCACTAAACGCTCCTTGGCATTTTCTTGACCTTCTTTAGCCTTTTCTTTTTCGGCCACAAAAACAAAATTTTGCGCCCCGATGCTAGTCACTGCCGTGGTGGGAACTAATACCCCCGGTTTTTGATCCCAAATTAACCGCGCCCGCACATATTGGTTATTGCGAAGACTGCCATCATTAGTAAAGGCAAATTTCACTAAAACCGATTGGGTAGCTTGGGAAACGGTGGGGGAAATAAAAGTTACTTGACCGCGAACCCCCGGGCTGCCATCGGGATTAATAATTTCCACGGGCAACCCGACGCGCAGACGCGGTTGTAATTCCACGGGAATCTGCACATTTAGTTCCAAAGTTTTATTGTTAGTTAACGAGGTTAATTCTTCACCCAGGGAGATAATATCGCCGACTTTTCTTTGATTAAAATCGCCGACAAAACCATCAATCGGGGCGGTAATGGTGTTAAAAACTAAATTCTGACGCGTCGCCCCTAATTGTCCCTCAGCACTGGCTACTGCCGCTTGACGACTGTTCACTGTTGCCGCCGCCGCCGCCACCTGTTGCCCTGAGGCTAATTCGTTTTGAATAGCGATATTTAATGCTTCTTTGTTTGCCTGTAGGGTAGCTCTAGCCGCCGTCACCTGTTGACGGGCCGCATCACGATTTTGAGACCGGGCTTCTACTTCTGCCTTGGCGGCCTGAATGTCGCGGCGGCGATCATCTAAGTCCTGTTGGGGCTGTGCGCCTTGTTTAACCAGAAATTCGGCTCTTGTTAGGTTTTTTTCCGCCAAATCTAAATTAGCTCTCGCTCTCTGTAAATCGGCTTCGGCGGCGCTCAAGGTGGCGATCTGACTTTTAACATTGGCTTCAGCATTGGCCACATTTGCCCGATTCTGGGCAATTTGGGCTTTATTTGCCCTCGCTTGCGCTTGTCTTTGCCTTAA
The DNA here is from genome assembly GCF_007095705.1 of Microcystis sp. Msp_OC_L_20101000_S702. NCBI lineage: Bacteria > Bacillati > Cyanobacteriota > Cyanophyceae > Chroococcales > Microcystaceae > Microcystis > Microcystis sp. Msp_OC_L_20101000_S702. Next base: position 3,462 of record NZ_SFBO01000104.1, on the reverse strand, counting down.
ATCCGCCTCAGACGCATTCAGGTTCGCTTTGGCCGAATTTACCTGGCCGATGCCGGCGTTTACCTGTTGCTGTTGTTGTTCGGGATCCAATTCGGCGATTTTTTGTCCCTGAGTTACCTGATCGCCAGATTTAACGAAAATAGAGCGAATCCGACCAGTAATCTGAGGAGAGACGCTAACACGCTGTTGGGCGATCAAAGTACCGACAAATTCGCTACTTTGCACTAATTTGTCGGTGCCGAGGGTTTGCAGTTTGACGGGAACAGCCGCCGGTCCGGTGGCCTGGGGGCCCTGGGGGGCGCAACCAGTGACAATTAGGGAAACGGCGATCGACGAACCGATCGCTCTCGATACGTTAACGGATCGTTTAATCATTGTTAAATTTAGGGGTTTTTAGCGGAAAAAGTGCTAGTAAATCGGAAAAAGAAGGGGAAGATGAGGGGAGAAGCTTTTCCTTAAATTTTACTCTACATAATTGATCGCCGTGATTATTAAACCTCTGACATAATTAATTTTTGAGGGTTCAAAAACGGCAAAAATAAGGATTAAATTGCATAAAATCCGTAAATAGACTATTTAATTGATTATTGTTCATTCTTAATTCTCCTGACTACTGACTACTGACTCCTAACCCTAACAACAATTTTTGATTTTTACAAGAGGTCTATTGTTTGCTTTGCCCTAAGCTAACAATATTACAGGTGACTAATCTTTGGGCGAGGGTGGTGTATTCTAGACGACCACCGGCGATCTGATATTCGTCCCGGGGCGCCGGCAGATGACCGACGGGAGCATTGAGGGTATAGTTAAGATTTTCTTTAAAAATAATCCAATCACCATCTTTACGCCAACCGATGCGATCGCCAAAAGTTTGAAAATTTTCGATCGCCACTAAGCGCCCCGGTCGATTACCTGTCTCGATAAAAATACGAAATTGGGTACTGAAACTAAAACGACCCCCGGAAGCTTCTTTCCAGAGTTGATCCATCTTTTGCAGATCCCAACAGGCCAATTTTTGCAGGTCTTCCATGGTAAACCAGCCCTGTAATTCCCGTCCGGTCGCTTTCAGCATTAAATTACGGGTTTCATCGTTAGCTTGTCGCCAATTTTGTTGAGCGAGGAAATTTTTCAGGCGAGTGTAATTAATGCCCGTGGTCGGTGATACCATTTCCCCAGAGGTGGCAGTCTGGGCAACGATCGCCGGCAAGGGATTGAGAAATAAAGCGATCGCGAGAGTGACCTGACACAAGGAAAAATTAATTCTCATAAACCCTATTTATTAACTTGATGCAAAGAAATCCTACAATAGCATAGACGAAATTTGCCGTTTTTACCGCCTCCTCAACTCCTATGGCTTTCACTTGGATCCGACACCACATTTTGGGATTGCAAGACTGGCAACCGGAAGAATACCAAACCCTGCTACAAACGGCCTCTAGTTTTCGTGAAGTTCTTTCCCGACGTACCAAGAAAGTGCCGGCCCTACAAGGTCAAGTGGTGACAAATCTTTTTTTTGAACCTTCCACCCGCACCCGTAGTAGTTTTGAACTAGCGGCGAAACGTCTTTCGGCCGATGTTCTTAATTTTGCCCCGGGTAGTTCCAGTTTGACTAAGGGGGAAACGATTCTCGATACCGCTTTAACCTATGTGGCCATGGGTACGGATATTTTTGTTATCCGACATCAACAGTCGGGGGTTCCCGATTTAATTGCCGCAGAAATGGATCGTTTGCAGTCGGGGGTGAGTATTCTTAATGCTGGGGACGGTCAACACGAACACCCCTCCCAGGGACTTTTAGACCTGTTTACGATCTGTTGTCTGTTAGATGAGGAAAATCCCCGTTTAGAACTGTTAGAGGGCAAAAAAATCGCTATTGTCGGGGATATACTCCATTCTCGTGTGGCTCGTTCCAATATCTGGAGTTTAACCACGGCAGGGGCGGAAGTACATTTGTCCGCACCCCCCACCCTACTGCCGAAATATTTTGGGGAATTGTGCGATCGCATATTTCTCCACTGGGATTTAGAACCAGCTTTAGAAAAGGCCGATTTTGTGATGACCCTGCGACTGCAAAAAGAACGAATGACTGCCAATCTTTTGCCCAGTTTACGCGAATATCATCAAAGTTTTGGCATTACTCGTCCTCGTTTGCAATCCTGTCAACCAGGGGTGAAAGTACTTCATCCAGGTCCTGTGAATCGGGGAGTGGAAATTAGTTCCGATTTGATGGACGATCCCGATTTTAGTCTGATTTCCCAACAAGTTACCAGTGGTGTTGCTGTTAGAATGGCTTTGTTATACCTCATTGGTAATCTTCGCGGCGACCGGTAAAAGCTTCTCAGGGATTTGCTCTTTTAGTCTGGTTTCATTGAAACAATCCTAAAGTTTTTGTCAAGGTAAATATCATACTTTCTTCCTCCCTCACACACAGCATCTTCTGCTTCAAACTGGTTAGTCTCAACATCAAATTTCATCTCTTTAGGATTCCTACAGCCCTGTTTTAGCAAAGCATCGGTCAACTGCGATTTTTCTTCCGGGGTCAAAGCTCGATAATCACTGCTATTAGCTTGACCTGCATAGATTGACATTCCTATAATACTAAGGGATAGTAAGCTTATGATCGATTTGGTCTTCATTTTTTCAACTTCCTGAATACAATAAAAACATCATTCAAGGGGTTTTAAACCCAAATTTTCGGTAATTAGTTCGGCGCGATTACCGATCAACTATATCTTAGGGGAAGCATACCTAGATTGCAATAAGTATAAATACTCAAGCTATCCCTGGGGCTTTTCTAGAAACTTTGACCGATACCGAATTCCGTTCTCAAGGGACTAGATATGGCGACCTACTCCTCTCTTTTTTAACTAGGTTTGGCTGAATAAATCTAAAAACCTGGTTGGATAATATCTTTAGGCTTTTTTGAAATCAAAAAGTGCGATCATCAACCCCAGAAGCCTTACAGAATGAGGGTTTGAACAGAGCGCTCGCCTCGAAGCACAAACCACATTGATTATACCTCATCTTTGAGAAAAACGCTGAAATTAACCAAGCGACAAAAGATAAAGATTCGGATTAAGTTAATTGAGAACTATTATTATAATTCTCTCAGAATATGCTAGAATGCTTTTCTATATCTCACCGAAAAGTAAAACCCTTGTTCTTGCAGTGAATTTCCGGAATTATCGACAGAAACTAACGGAATCCCATAATCTAAACGAACAGTTAAACCATTAGCCACTAACCAGCGTAAACCTAATCCTATCCCTCCTAAAGTAGCAGGATCGGGATCAGGAAGTAAATTATTTCATCCAGTCCCCCCCTCAACAAATGAGGTAATTTGGGTTCTTCCGAACTTACCATGTAAAATCAACTAGCAAAATGCCAATTTAATAAACATCTAAGACTAAAGTTTTTAAAGTTTCTAAATCCATAGCCTCTCCTTTTAATCACCTTCAGTTT
>NZ_SFBO01000103.1:0-43980 GCF_007095705.1 Microcystis sp. Msp_OC_L_20101000_S702 | reverse complement strand
TGGCTCTCGGGGTTTAGGTCTCTAATCAATCTCATTGTATTTTCCTGCTGCTTCGTTTTTTTATGTATTATACTTCTTAATTTTTTATTTGGGTAATTAATTTTGCATGACTACTTAGATAGGGCTTCACCCGTTAGAAATCTCTCAATCTTGCGGTTTTCCTGCACCCTGGCCATGATATCCCCCACATAGCGAAACTCAAAAAAACGCAGGGGTAATCGGAAAGTGTGGGTAATAAATCCCACAATCATGGCTAAATTTACTTTGTTGGCAGTGTGGTCGAGGAGATATTGTCGTAACCCAGTCAAAGCAACCCGAAATAAACCAAAAATGACTAACCCTAATCCCACAGCCGTTAAGGTTAATGTACTGCCTTGAACAACTACCCGGTCGAGGAGTAACTGAGTAAATAGTGGGGTAACTAATCCGAAAATTTGAATGACTAAGGAAGCAATAAATACTTCTAGTAATACTTGACCGTGAGGACTGGCTAAATTAAAAAATTGCCAAAATGGGGTAGTATGATTTTTGAGTTCCTTGATTAAAGCTGTCGGTTGTAGGAGTAGTGTATAACCCTGCCAACCTGTTTTAAATTCTGGATATGTTAAACTCCGTTGACCAATAGCAGGGTCAGCAACAATGACTTGATTGCGAGTGATTTCATAAACGACAATATAATGATTACCTTCCCAGTGAGCGATTGCGGGTAATTTTTGTTTAGCTAGTTGGTCAATACTGGCTTTAACTGGTCTAGTGGAAAATCCGATACTTTCCGCCGCAGCGGATAGTCCTCGCAAAGAAGCCCCATTGGCATCTACATTAGCAATATCTCGAATGCGGTTGACACTAAACTTTTTGCCCCAATAACGGGCAACCATTACTAAACAAGCAGCACCACAGTCAGAACCACTTTGTTGCTCAAAAAAAGGATAGCGTCTAGTAATATGCTGCCATAGATGAGTAACGCGCTGAGTGGGGCTAGGGAAATAAGCCTTGTTAACTTTTTGCTTGTGGGTTTTTAGATATATTTCATCTTTGATTGTGCTAATTCACGCAATTAGTTCCTGGTCGTCGTTTACGGATAAATCTAGTTGAGTATTGATGGAAAATTTACTTTTTTGTTCATTATCTTTAGCGGTAGCTAAATTGTACAAATACTCCTTAAATCGGGAATTTTTATGAATGATAGAGCGCAAAACTTTACCAGGAATATAACATAGCTCTGCTTGAGGCGAAACCCTGACAGCATAATCTAAAAAACCGGCTTCAGGAAACAAAGTACATTCCCCAAATAGTTGAGCCGGATGCAGGGTGCTAATTAAGTCCAGGCTACTGTTAACCAGTCTTACTTTGCCAGCGACCAAAATATATAAGCCATCGGATGCTGAGATACTTTCCAACAACAAACCGGGGTTAGGTTTTGAAAATTCAGCCGACTCAACTAAACTGGCTAAATCCTCTTCTGATAAAAATTGACCGATTAGACCAGATAGATATTCTTTGGTAGTCATTTCTCCCTCGATAGTGTTGCAAACACTTAATAGCACTTAATAGATTTTTCATGATGATTAAGAAAATGCCACCTCCTCTGGAATGTCCCTAATCACAATGCCGCTTTTACTGGATTTTTTCGGCTCATTTTTTTCAAGGTTATTCGATTTTGGTCTGGTAGATAAACCCATTTGTTTGAGTAGTCTGTTGATATGGCGATCGCTGATTTTAATTCCTAATTCTGCGCTCAGGTGCTCGCTGAGTTTCTTAGCAGTCCATCGGGAAGCCGAATAACTAAAATCACGGTGAGGGACTTTAACTTCTCTAGGGCTTTGACTGACTAACTTCCTCAAACGCTGCAAGCATTCCTCGTCTACAGTTTGAGGTCTGCCAATTGGGCCACTATTCCACTGGTGAGCCTGACCAGACTTGGCGAGGGTTATCCAATGGCGTGCTGTACTATGGGAACAGCCCAACTCTTGGCAAATTTGGGTTTGGGTTTTACCCTCATCTGCCAGCAGCATAATTTGAATTCGTTGAAAATGGCGCTTAGACAACCCTTTTTCTAGGCTTTTTTCTAAGTGTTTTCTCTGAAAAGCACTGAGAAATCGACCAGAGTTATTGGGAAAATTAATACCAGTTTGAGATGATTTCATAAGCTGATACTCATTGGCATTAGAGGATTTTGGACAATCTGCGACATCTTTGCAAAACAAAATTTGGCGTTGCGTATTTGCGGTATAAATCAATTAGACACGGGTATTACCTCGTACTCGTAGAACAGATGGTGGGCAGTTAGCACGGTGTATGTCGCCCATGCTTTTTGAGCATTATACCAGATCCTTCTGGTTTAAGTAGTCGGACATAAGTTTTCGCTGCTGTATAAAGTTTTGTAAATAGGGTAGAAAGCTGTATGCAGCAGCGAAAACCGCCTCTTTTACATTCCTTAACATAGTGTTGTTCATTTATGGCTCTTCTGGTTTCTGTGTGGAAACGAGGTCTATACTGATAGTTTCTTCTTTCAAAATAGTCCTAAAAGTCCTGACCAGTAAGCATTTAACCTTACATAAGCAAAAATTATCACACAAATTTGAGAAGAGCCCAGAAGGTAAGAGGTAGTTAGATATGTGTAATTAATTTTGCTTAGGTACTTATCATCCAATTCCGCTGTATAATTTCCTCCACTAAAATCAAGCTTATCCCTTTAGCTTTCACAATAGGTTTAAGCAACTGAGGAGGTTTCGTAGCAAACACAGCAGCAGATATTTCTGGTTTTAAATCCTGGCGACGCTGTACCCCCAAATATCCGCCCTGACGGCGTAACTCTTTATCCTCAATATACTTGTCAGTCACATCATTGAAACTCATTTCCCCTAGCAAACCCTAATTAATTTCCAAAAAATCTTGCAATTTTTTTAGATAAGTAGGGGCATCTTCTAACATGGGAAAGTGAGCAGTATTAGCCATCTCCACATACTGGATATTATTATTCAAATCCGCCGCCATTTTGCCCATTTTGGCGGGGATAATAATGTCTTTTTCCCCCGATACTAAAAGAGTTGGTATCTTAATCTCGGCAAATTTACCAGGCATAATTTCCACTGCCTTTTTACTCACAGATGTATAAATTGTGCCTAGGGCGGCATCATAATCTGCCGCTAAAAAATCTTCTAAAAAAGCAATTCTTTCTGATTTTGGGATCGATCGATGCAAAAATCTCGCCATAAATAATCGATCGGCAAAAGGTACTTTTAAAAACCAATCATAACGAAACTGTACCACATACTTACCGAATTTATGGAAGGCAGCAAAAGCCGCTTTATTATACTCAAAAATGCCATTACAGGTTAAAATTGCTTTGACCACTCTTTCGGGGTACATAGTAATAAAAAAAGTCGCCACCGATGCCCCCATAGAGTGACTATTAAGATAGACTTTTTCAATTTCCAAACTATCTAAAAACAAGGCCAAATCAAGGGCATATTCTTCTAAATCGTAGGAAAGCTCGGAGGATTTTTCCGGCAATTTAGACCGACCAAAACCCCGCATATCGTACAATAAACAATCAAAGCGATCGCAAATTGCCGCAGCTGTTGATCGCCAATAGCGTCCCGATCCTCCCCAACCATGAATAAACACCATCACCGGCTTTTTCTGGGCAGATTCCGACTGTCGAATCCACTCGTAATAGTGGGGAACACCGCGAACAGTGATTGTTTTATCGATTATTTGAGTTTTCATGATAGTTAGATACCTAGCCATCCTCGTAAAGAGTTTTGCAAACGTCGCGCATCTGTGTCCGATAGTCGTCCGATTCTCTTAAGGAGTAAATCTTGTTGGATTGTGTATATCCCCCGCTTAACGGCCGTCGGTACATTCAATCCCTCGTTCTCCCAATCTTCCAGCAAAAACTCGCCCTCCAGTAAATTATTGATGCGACTGGTAAGGGGAACCAGAAAAACATCCCGTGAACGGTGAGGAGAACTAACAATGATAACCGGTCTGATTTTAGCGTCCGCTAAATCTGAAAAAGGATAACGAACGAGAACGATTTCAAGCTTCGAGTAATCGTTCATAGATGTCGTCTTCCAGATTATCCCAAATCTTAGCCAGTGCAGTTTCGCTGACTTTTTGCCAGAAATCCGAGTTTGTCTCCTCCGGGATGAGGGTGACTAAAACCCTAGTACCCTCTGGAATCGGCACGGATTCGAGGAGTTCGATCCGGCCTTCTTTGACAATTGCGGGAACGGTATTGAGCATGGTTAACCTCGATTTTTCCCCTTAAGCGGATTCTTGACTGGGTAGAGAGGAAGGATGAACCAATAGATCTGCCGTGGAACGTTTTTCCACCATTTCGCGGGTGATTAAACAGCGTTTCACGTCCTTGCGCGAGGGCAATTCGTACATGACATCGAGCATTAATTCCTCGACAATACCCCGTAGGGCCCGGGCCCCAGTTTTGCGACGATAGGCCTCTTGGGCGATCGCTAGGACGGCATCAGATTTAAACTCTAACTGTACATTGTCCATCTTCAACAGTTTTTGATACTGTTTCACCAAAGCGTTGCGGGGTTGCGTCAGGATAGCGATTAAAGCTTCCTCATCCAGGGGTGAAAGCGCCGCTAGGACGGGAATCCGACCGACAAACTCCGGAATCATGCCAAATTTGACTAAATCATCGGGAGTCATTTGTTTTAATAACCCTGCCGCTACCTTATCCTTACTAACTTGGCCATCTCCCGGTTGAATAAAGCCCATGGATTTTTTACCGAGACGCTGATCGATCACCTTATCTAAACCGACAAACGCCCCACCGCAGATAAACAGGATATTGCTGGTGTCAATCTGAATACAATCCTGATAGGGGTGTTTGCGGCCGCCTTGGGGGGGAACATTGGCGATCGTTCCCTCTAACATTTTCAGTAAAGCTTGCTGTACACCTTCTCCGGACACATCCCGGGTAATCGAGGTATTTTCGCTCTTACGGGCAATTTTATCGATTTCATCGATGTAGATAATGCCCCGCTGCGCTTCTTCCACGTCTAAATCTGCCACTTGTAACAGACGCAAGAGAATATTTTCCACATCTTCCCCCACATAACCGGCCTCGGTTAAAGTGGTGGCATCGGCGACAGCAAAAGGTACATCGAGGATTTTAGCCAGAGTTTGAGCTAGAAGGGTTTTTCCCGATCCTGTGGGACCAATTAACAGAATATTGGATTTTTGCAGTTCGATGCTATCTTCTGGACTACCGCCACCGGCTTTTTGGGTTTGGATATCTTTGAGGCGTTTGTAATGGTTATAAACGGCCACCGAAAGCACTTTTTTCGCCTCATTTTGACCAATAACGTAGTCATCGAGGTGTTTTTTAATCTCTCTTGGTTTGGGAATTTGTTCCCAAGTGGTTTTGTTTTGGCCCGATCGCCGTTTGTTGGGACGTTCCTCCACTGGGGCGACCGGACTGGGCGGTTCCATTAATTCCTCATCGAGAATTTCGTTACACAGTTCCACACACTCGTCACAGATATAGACCCCCGGCCCGGCGATTAATTTTCGCACTTGTTCCTGGGATTTGCCGCAAAATGAACACTTGAGGTGGGAGTCGTACTTAGACATAGTTTATTTACAGGGAAGTAACGGGAACGGTAGGATCGGGCAGTTCGGGACGGGAAATCACCAGATCGATTAACCCATATTCTTTGGCTTCGACGGCCGACATGAAAAAGTCCCGTTCGGTGTCGTTGGCGATGCGATCGTAGGGTTGACCGGTGTGGTGAGCCAGCATGGTATTGAGTCTCTGTTTAATATAGAGGATCTCTTTGGCCTGGATGGCGATATCACTAGCTTGACCTTGGGCGCCGCCGAGGGGTTGGTGAATCATGATCCGGCTACTGGGTAGGGACATCCGTTTACCTGCTGCGCCGCCACAAAGCAGGAATGCTCCCATACTAGCGGCTAAACCGAAACAAATTGTCGCCACGTCGGGGCGAATTTGTTGCATGGTGTCGTAGATAGCTAGTCCGGCATAAACGGAACCGCCGGGGGAGTTGATATAGAGTTGGATATCTTTTTCGGGATCTTCTGCCTCCAAGTAGAGGAGTTGGGCGACGATCGAATCAGCGACCTGATCATCGACGGGAGTTCCCAAAAAGACAATTCTCTCGCGCAGGAGTCGAGAATAGATATCAAAAGCCCGTTCACCCATGCCAGACTGTTCGATTACCACGGGTAAAACGTTAGCTAGGGAGTTTCTTCCCGTGTTGGCGTAGATAGCAGGGCGACAATTACTGGTAATTGGGTAGTCAGGTGATCTCGATTCGAGCATAATTTTTTCGGTTCCGCTATCACAATCTTAGGGTTTTTGCTTGGCTGTGGAGCTTTGACTGGCAAATGTTAAGCATCTTTAGCACTTCTGTCCATCTATTATGCCCTAAGTTTTCCCCGGTTGGCAGGAATCAGTGATCAGTTATCAGTGATCAGTTATCAGTTATCAGTTATCAGTTTTAGACACAGCAAGCCTTTTAGGGATTTAAAGAACATTTAAAAGGGGGTTTTTGGGGCAATTCTGAGTGTACTATCATGCCTAAAAGCCTGAAGACTCGTAAAATGAACTTGTTAATCCCGTTGAATTTTACCCCGTATTACGTGAACTAAAACCTGAAACCCTTGCTACAGCGCAAATTTAGAATTGCTGAGTTATCAGGGAATGGGGGAATGGGGGAATTCAACCAATACCCCAACACCCCAACACCCAACACGACTGCTAACTCCTTACGGTTCTTCCTCGGCTGCCAACACTTCCACTTCGGTGAATGCGAAGGTTTCTTCTGTTTCCTCCTCCTCGCTTGTTTCTTCCTCTAGGGAACCTTTGGGGACGAGGGTGATAGTAGCTTTTTCCTTCAGCCATTCCAGGGTGTTTTCTGCCAGCATTTCTTCGGTGATCACCTGTTCCAGACGCTGCCTATCTATGTCGCGATCGGACAATTGGGCCATGATATTAGCGATTTTTTCCGTTACCGCTTCGGGACTGACTTCAATGCCTGCGACTTTAGCCAATTCTTGCACCACGAGAGTCTCTTTTAGACTTTCGATCGCATCGGGACGGGTGCTTTCCCGCATTTTGGGAATATTATCTTTTGTAAACAACTGGTTGACATCTAGCCCCATTTGTTGAAATTCCATGAAGCTTTGGGTCAAAATATGCGTCACTTCCTTTTCGATCAGCGTCTCCGGTAAATCTAAAGTGGCACCCTTAACTAATTCCTTGGTTAAAGCGTCATAAATGCTTTCTTTGGTTTCCTTCTCCGCTTGTTCTTGGAAGCGTTTCTCTAAACTTGCTCTTAATTCGGCGATTGTCTCCTGATCGCTGACTTCTTGGGCAAAATCGTCGTCAAGCTCTGGTAATTCCTTCGCTTTTAACTCTTTCATCGTAATGGTAAAGATTACCGCTTTTGCTGCCACATCCTCTTTGGGATAATCTTCTGGGAAAGTTAAAGTCATCTCTTTGACTTCTTCCGGTTTCATGCCGATGATTCCTTCCACCATCCCCTCGATAAAGCGTCCTGCTTCCATATCCACCTGCAGATCTTCGCCGTCAATATCTGGGATATCTTCGCCAGTTTCGGCGGATTTTCCCCGATAATCAACAATCGCCACATCTCCTAGCTGCGCCCCGCGATCTTCCACGGGAACCAATGTCGCTAACTGTTCTTGACGCTCTTTAAACCAATTTTCCACGGATTCGGGATCATAAACGGTTTCTTCGGCAGTAACGCTCAGATTTTCGTAATCTCCGAGAATAATTGTCGGGGCCACATCCACGGAAACTGAAAAAGTCAAAGCTTTACCCGGTTCATAGGCAGCGATCAAATCCTCAAACTTAGACAATAGCTGCGGAGTACCCAGGGACTCGATCCCCTCCTGTTTTAGGGCAGATTCGAGACAATTTTCGATTAATTCCTCAATTACCGCCGCTTTTACAGCTTTAGAACCCAATCTTTGCAGAAGAATCTGACGGGGAACCTTGCCGGGGCGAAAACCGGGTATATTGGCCGACTTCGCTAAATTATTTACCACTTTCTCGTGGGTGTTTTTCGTGGTTTCGGCGGGAATTTCAATTTCTAAACCTATCTGACTGGCAGGAAGCTTTTCCTGAATAACTTTCATTGATTTTTCTAGCTCTTACGACAAGGAACGTTTATAATAGGGTGAGCGGTGTTTACGCCTGCGGTGGATCCGTCCCGCTCATGATATTCTAGGGGAATAGCTGCAGTTGTTCCCCAAGCTGTCACAATCTTTTTATTTTAGCGGTCAATGGGGTATATTTAACTTATTCCGTCCTTGGGGCAGTTAAGCCCAATCAGAAAATTTTGCTGATCAAAAGCCGATCAATCCAAGCTTGAGAATAACTCGGTGGACAAAAAAGATTTTTTATTTTAACGATTTCTTCGGATCATCATCATCACCCAACTCGTCAGGAGGTCACACAATTTGAGTCAAAAAGTACGGGTCGCTATTTTAGGGGCCACTGGGGCCGTGGGAACGGAATTGCTAGAGTTATTAGCTAGTCGTCAATTCCCTCTCGCTAGTCTAAAATTACTGGCTTCCGAGCGTTCTGCTGGAAAAACCCTCGATTTTCGGGGCGAAAGTCTCCTAATCGAAGCGGTAAACGAGCGCTCTTTTCAGGACGTGGATATTGTTCTCGCTTCTGCGGGGGGGTCTACCTCGAAAGCTTGGGCGAAAACTATTGTCGAGTCGGGTGCAACGATTATCGATAACTCCAGCGCTTTTCGCATGAATCCCGAAGTGCCTTTAGTTGTCCCGGAAATCAATCCCGACAGTGTGGACAATCACCGGGGCATTATCGCTAATCCCAACTGTACGACAATTCTTTTAGGAGTGGCGATCTGGCCTCTCCACCAAGTACAGGCGATCGAGCGAGTAGTAGTTTCTACTTATCAGTCCGCTAGTGGTGCCGGAGCGCGAGCCATGGAGGAGGTAAAACAGCAAGCGCAAGCAATTCTTGACAATCGACAACCTCCCACTAATTCCTTCCCCTATCCCCTCGCTTTTAATCTTTTTCCCCACAATACCCCAATTAATGGCCAAGGGTACTGCGAGGAAGAAATGAAAATGGTCAACGAAACCCGCAAGATTTTTGCTTGTCCAGAGCTGCGGGTTAGTGCCACCTGTGTGAGGGTTCCCGTCCTGCGGGCCCATTCGGAATCGGTTAACCTAGAATTTAGTCGGCCTTTTTCTGTGGTGAAGGCCAGAGAAATTCTTGAGTCTGCTCCGGGGGTAAGATTAGTGGAAGATTGGGACGCTAATTATTTTCCCATGCCAATTGATGCCACCGGTCGCGATGAAGTATTAGTGGGACGCATTCGTCAAGATATCTCCCATCCTAACGGTCTAGAATTGTGGCTATGCGGCGATCAAATTCGCAAGGGTGCGGCTTTAAATGCTGTACAAATTGCCGAGCTTTTAGTTAAGAAAAATCTCGTCGGTTCAAGATTTGCAACAGTTTGATAATTAAGCGATCAGCCATCAGCTAAATCAAGGCGATAATAATTAGAAAAATAGCTAATTAACCGGATAAGTAAAGTCTGAAAGCTGATTGCTGATTGCTCAAAAACTGATAATAAAGGCCGAACCTAAAACCTAATTTGTGAAGCTAAAAGCTTGGATGTACTTAGTTTCTAACCTTCTTTTTAGGTAGGAGGATTGCTAGATTCTTTCTGTTGCCTCTTGCCTTGAGAAGCTGATAACTGATAACTGATAACTGATAACTGATAACTGATAACTGATAACTGATCAATGAGTGAAACATATTTTGGACGAGTAATTACGGCGATGGTGACACCCTTCACCGTCGAGGGTCAAGTTAATTATGCCCTGGTGGAAAAATTGGCCGATTATCTAGTTACTCACGGTAGCGATGGTATAGTGGTCTGTGGGACGACGGGAGAATCACCCACCCTAAGTTGGCAGGAAGAATACGAACTATTTAGTATTGTCAAAAAAGCGGTTAATGGTCGGGGAAAAGTGATCGCGGGGACGGGTTCTAATTCCACTTCCGAAGCGATCGAAGCGACCCAACAGGCTGCTAAACTGGGTTTAGATGGTTCTTTACAAGTGGTTCCCTACTACAATAAACCTCCCCAAGAGGGTTTATATGAGCATTTTCGCGCCATTGCCAAAGCTTGTCCCGATCTGCCAGTAATGCTTTATAATATCCCCGGTCGTACTGGTCAAAATATGACCCCGGAAACGATTATTAAACTGGCAGCAGTTGATAATATTGTGGCGGTAAAAGAAGCTAGTGGTAATTTAGAACAAACCTGCAAGATTTACTGTCATACTCCTGAAAATTTCGCTATTTATTCCGGCGATGATTTTCTCACCTTACCCCTAATGACCTGTGGTGCGGTGGGAGTGGTCAGTGTTGCTAGTCATCTAGTGGGAGAAGAAATTCAAGGAATGATTCAAGCTTTCTTAACTGGAGATGCGGCCAAAGCGATCGAGATTAATTTGAAATTATTTCCCCTGTTTAAAGGTTTATTCTGTGCCACTAATCCAATTCCAATTAAAGCGGCCTTAAATCTAGTCGGTTGGGAAGTGGGGGGTCTAAGACTTCCTTTATGTTCCTTAAGTCCAGAGTTAGAAGAAGGATTAGCAAAAATCATGCAAGAATTGGCTTTAATCTAGAAAAATACTAGAAATTCTTGCCCACTAAACTGGGATTTTTCGAGAAAGTAGGTTATAATATTAATAGCTTCACTAGAAGAAAAGAAATATAGTTTAGAACAGCCAGAAAGTATTGATACTAAGTGAATTTAACTAGGTGTTGTTTACCTAGTTCGACTTATTCTAACTATTCATTTTTTGAGATTTCCCGTCCACAAAACCAACCTGAAAAATCACCATAACTTACCATCAAAGGATACCTAATGAGTCAAGATAAAACCCAAGCAAAACTAAAGATCATTCCCCTAGGAGGATTACACGAAATCGGCAAAAACACCTGTGTTTTTGAATACGATGATGAGATTATTCTCCTGGATGCTGGTTTAGCTTTTCCTTCCGATGATATGCACGGGGTCAATGTAGTCCTTCCCGATATGACTTATCTAAGAGAAAATCGCCATAAAATTAAGGGTATGATCGTCACCCACGGTCACGAAGATCATATCGGTGGTATTCCCTACCATCTCAAACAATTTGATGTACCAATTATCTACGGTCCGCGTCTAGCGATGGCTTTATTGCGGGATAAATTGGAAGAAGCAGGATTAGCAAATCGTACCAAATTAGAAACCGTAGTTCCTCGGCAAATGGTGCGTTTAGGTAAATCTTTCATGGTGGAATATATCCGCAATACCCACTCGATCGCCGATAGTTTTTGTGTAGCAATTCACACTCCTTTAGGGGTAGTTATTCACACAGGAGATTTTAAAATTGACCATACTCCCGTCGATGGCGAATTCTTTGATCTGCAAAAAATTGCCGAACATGGCGAGAAAGGGGTTCTATGTTTATTGAGTGATTCCACTAACGCGGAAGTACCCGGTTATACTCCCTCGGAAGCTTCCGTTTATCCCGGTTTAGAGCGGGTTTTTAACCAAGCAACGGGACGGATTATGATCACTACCTTTGCTTCCTCGGTGCATCGGATTAATCTGGTGTTGAAATTGGCCCAGAAATTTAACCGGAAAGTAGTGGTAGTGGGTCGATCGATGTTAAATGTCATCGCTCATGCGCGTAATTTGGGGTATATCAAATGTCCCGACGATCTATTTGAACCCTTAAAAGCGACCCGCAATTTAGCCGATGAAAAAATCGTTATTTTAACCACAGGATCCCAGGGAGAAACTTTAGCGGCCATGACGCGGATTTCTAAGGGTGAACATCCTCATATTCGCGTGCGTCAGGGGGATACGATTGTCTTTTCCGCTAATCCGATTCCGGGTAATACGATCGCTGTGGTCAATACAATTGATCGCCTGATGATGCAGGGTGCTAACGTGGTTTACGGACGCGATAAGGGAATTCACGTTTCTGGCCATGGTTCCCAAGAAGACCATAAATTGATGCTATCTTTGACCCGGCCGAAGTTTTTTGTGCCAGTGCATGGAGAACACCGAATGCTGGTCAAACACGCTCAGATGGCCCAAAGTATGGGGATTCCCGCCGAAAATATGGTAATTGTCAAAAATGGTGACACGATCGAGTTAACTGGCGATCGCATTAGCCTCGGCGCACCAGTGCCATCGGGAATCGAGTTAGTCGATCAAGCGGGTGTGGTCCACGAACACATTATGCAGGAAAGACAACAGTTAGCCGAAGATGGTGTGATTACGATCGCCGCCTTCGTTAACGCTGAGGGACAATTAAGCGCACCTCCAGAGATTAATTTGCGCGGTGTGGTGACAAAAGTGGAAATCTCGCTGCTGAATCAGTTAATTATTCGGGCGATCGAACGCTGTTTAAGCGATCGCAGTAGTGAATTTAAAACTGCCACGGGGGACCCAGATTGGGCCGGTTTGCGGGCCGAAATCGAGACGACTTTGCAGCGTTTAATCAAACGGGAGTTAAAGAGTCAACCTCTAGTGATTTTCCTCCTGCAAGCGGCGGCAACGGAACCAGCGAACAATCGTACTTATCGCCGCCGCCGTCCGGCAGCCACCATGGCCTCCTAATATCAGTGATCAGTAAACAGTGATCAGTAAACAGTGATCAGTAAACAGTGAAAAGATGGCAAGAAACTGCTATTTAATACTGGTCACTTAACACATACTGCTCACTTAAAACTCAAATCTGATAACTGATAACTGATAACTGATAACTGATAACTGACCATGTTCCATGCTGCCGATTTGCGATCGCTGCTGACCGCCGTTGCCAGGGGAGAAATTAACCCGGAGACAGCCTTAGATAAACTTAAACATCTGGCCTTTGAACCGGTGGAAGACTTTGCTAAAATTGACCATCATCGTCAATTAAGAACGGGATTTCCGGAGGTTATCTGGGGACCGGGTAAAACCACCGCTCAAATTGCCCAAATTATCGGTGTATTGCGTCAAAATAGTCCCGTGGTTATGGCCACCCGCATTGAAGCAGAGATAGCAGTCCAGCTACAGGAACAGGTAACAGACTTAGTTTATTATCCCTTAGCCCGCATCTGTGCCATTGCCGCAGCTGCTCCAGAAAATCCCCCAAAAGGGATAATTTCCATCCTAACGGCGGGAACTGCCGATATTCCCGTAGCGGAGGAGGCGGCGGTTACTGCTCAATTATGCGGTTTTTCCGTGCAGCGTCTCTGGGATGTGGGAGTAGCGGGAATTCATCGCCTCTTGAATCATCGCCATCTACTGGATGCTGCTGATGTGTTAATTGTTGTTGCGGGAATGGAAGGAGCCTTACCAAGTGTGGTAGCGGGATTAGTTGATCGCCCGGTGATCGCCGTTCCCACCAGTATCGGTTACGGAACCAGTTTCGGCGGTATTGCTCCTTTGTTAACTATGCTCAATTCCTGCGCGGTCGGCATCGGTGTGGTTAATATAGATAATGGTTTTGGGGCTGCCATGTTAGCCGGCCAAATTTTACGCACGGCGGCCAGATTAGCCTAGATTTTCCTTCATCTCAGACTGAAAATCCTATACAGTTGGTATAGGGATAAACTACTTTGAAAAAGAAGCCGATATGCACCTAAGTGAAATTACTCATCCCAACCAGTTACATGGT
This sequence comes from Microcystis sp. Msp_OC_L_20101000_S702, assembly GCF_007095705.1. Lineage (NCBI taxonomy): Bacteria > Bacillati > Cyanobacteriota > Cyanophyceae > Chroococcales > Microcystaceae > Microcystis > Microcystis sp. Msp_OC_L_20101000_S702. The sequence goes on along the minus strand of NZ_SFBO01000103.1, from coordinate 30,246 downwards.
TTATCACTCCGTCAATTAGAAGATATTGCCCGTCAGATTCGCGAAAAACACCTCCAGACGATCGCCGCTACCGGTGGACATTTGGGACCGGGGTTAGGAGTCGTAGAACTAACGATCGCCCTTTACCAAACCCTCGATCTCGATCGCGATAAAGTCCTTTGGGACGTGGGACACCAAGCTTATCCGCACAAACTCCTCACCGGTCGCTATAACGATTTTCACACCCTGCGCCAAAAAAATGGCGTTGCGGGCTATCTAAAACGTTGCGAGAGCAAATTTGACCATTTTGGGGCTGGACACGCCTCCACGAGCATTTCTGCGGGGTTAGGAATGGCTTTAGCCCGGGATGCCAAGGGGGAAGATTTCAAGGTAGTATCGATCATCGGGGATGGCGCTTTAACCGGGGGTATGGCCCTAGAAGCGATTAACCATGCCGGACATTTACCGAACACCAACATCATGGTTATCCTCAACGATAACGAGATGTCCATTTCCCCCAACGTCGGGGCAATTTCCCGCTATCTCAATAAAGTGCGTCTGAGCGAACCCGTCCAGTTTATCGCCGATAATCTCGAAGAACAATTGAAACACCTACCCTTCTTCGGTGACTCCCTCACCCCCGAAATGGAACGAGTCAAAGAAGGGATGAAACGGTTAGCAGTTCCCAAAGTCGGCGCTGTCATTGAAGAATTGGGCTTTAAATATTTTGGCCCGATTGATGGTCATAATATTCCCGAATTAATCGCCACTTTTAAACAGGCCCATAAGGTCCAAGGACCGGTTTTCGTCCACGTTGCCACCGTTAAAGGCAAAGGCTACGAATGGGCCGAAAAAGATCAAGTGGGTTATCATGCCCAAAATCCCTTTAATTTAGCCACGGGTAAACCGATTCCCTCCAGTAAACCGAAACCTCCGGCTTATTCCAAAGTTTTCGGGCATACTCTCACCAAATTAGCGGAAAATGACCCGCGCATTATCGGTATCACCGCCGCTATGGCCACCGGGACAGGATTAGATAAATTTCAGGCAAAACTGCCGAAACAGTATATCGATGTGGGAATTGCCGAACAACACGCGGTTACTCTCGCTGGTGGTCTTGCTTGCGAAGGAATGCGCCCGGTTGTCACCATTTACTCTACTTTCCTGCAGCGGGCTTTTGATCAGATTATTCATGATATCTGCATTCAAAATCTACCGGTTTTCTTTTGTATGGACCGGGCCGGTATTGTCGGGGCTGATGGACCGACCCACCAAGGGATGTACGATATCGCCTACCTGCGTTGTATCCCCAATATGACCATTATGGCCCCGAAAGATGAGGCAGAACTGCAAAGAATGGTCGTAACGGGGATTAATCATACCAGCGGACCCATTGCCATGCGTTATCCCCGGGGCAACGGTTTAGGGGTTCCCCTGATGGAAGAGGGTTGGGAAGCTTTACCCATCGGTAAGGGCGAAATTCTCCGCAGTGGCGATGATATTCTCCTGTTAGGATACGGCACTATGGTCAACACTTCCCTACAGGTGGCCGAAATCCTCAGCGAACACGGCATCGAAGCCACAGTGGTTAATGCTCGTTTTGTCAAGCCCCTTGATACAGAACTTATCTTTCCCCTTGCTCAACGTCTTGGTAAGGTGGTGACTTTAGAAGAAGGTTGTTTGATGGGTGGTTTTGGTTCTGCGGTTTTGGAAGCTTTACAGGATGCTAATATTCTAGTTCCAGTCAAGCGTTTCGGGGTTCCCGATAAATTAGTGGACCACGCAACACCAGAGCAATCCTTCGCTGATTTGGGTTTAACCAGTCCCCAGATTGCCCAACAGGTTTTAGCGGCATTTTTTAGCCAAAAACAAACCGCTAACGTCGGTTAAAATCTCAAGATTAGCTTGGCCAGTTTTCCTGAAAAATTAGGGAAGACTGGCTTTTTTGCTCTAGATAGTTAATGAAGACTGCCGGCAATAAATAGTGAGGGGAACGAACCACAGAGACACAAAGATCGATCACTACTATATAAGTTAAATTTATCACACAAAGAATAGGAGAGTCCAGTAGCTTTAAGAGCATCAGCCATGAGTTGGTCATCAATGACAGTGTTAGTTCTCATAGTATCCCTAGTTGTGTATAGTAGATTAAACCTCTTGCATAATTAATTTGTGAGGGTTCAAAAATGAGAAAAAAAGTTAAATTTTGTCAAGAAATTGCTTAAAGTTTTCTAAAGCCACTTGACTTAAAGACAGAATTGTGTACAATCTTTCATCGGTAATTTTACCCGGAGTGCTGTGTATGGTTTCATCAGTTCATCTTATGGCTTCTGGCTGGGATTTAGCAGTTTTTGTTTTAAAGCTAACCTTTGAGCAAGAGCAGAATAGGAGGATATGTCAACCATGTTAACCACTGATCTAGAGATAAGACTAGCAGCTTTAGAAGCTGAAGTAGCACTGCTTAAGCGTTTGCTACCTACTGTCAGCGAAACTCCCTGGTGGGAAAAAATTGTCGGCACTTTTGCTGAAGATCCGGTTTACGAAGAGGCAATGCAGTTTGGTCAAGAGTACCGTCAGTCCCTAAAACCATTAGCTGAGGAAGCATCCGAACCCTCAAATGTATCTCCTTGACACAGATCATATTACTATTCTCGATCGCGGGGGTCAACCGGCACAACAATTGCTGAAAAAACTGGCTGCTATTACGAGCAGCGAAGTTGCCACCACAATTATCACCTACGAAGAACAAATGCGGGGATGGCTCAGTTACATAGCCAAGACCAATTCGATTGAAACCCAAGTTGTTGCCTATCGAAGGCTAGAAAAGCACCTCGCTAATTATCGCACGATTCCCATTGTCGGCTTTGATGAAAAGGCAGGTCAAGTTTTTCAAGAACTTCGGGTAACTTACCCTCGTTTGGGTTCGATGGATTTGAAGATTGCTGCTATCTCAATGGTTAATCAGGCTATCCTGCTGACGAGAAATCTCTCAGATTTTGGGCAAATTGCCGGTTTAAGAGCAGAAGATTGGACGATTACAAGCAACTGAATTACCTATGGAAAACCAACTTTGGCAGCGAATCACCCTCGATTTAAATATCTGTCATGGCAAACCTTGCCTTCGAGGATTGCGTTATCCTGTTGAATTTATCCTAGAATTACTTAGTTCTGGCATGAGTATCGAAGACATTTTAGCCGACTACGATGATTTGGAACGGGAGGATATTCTAGCGGCGTTATTGTTTGCCACTCGATTAACTCAGGTAAAAAGCATCTACCAAATTGCACCATGAACTTTTTAGTCGATGCCCAATTGCCAGTTCGTTTAGCCCGTTTTTTGCAAGCTGCTGGTCATGATACAATTCATACTAAAGATTTACCCCAACAAAATGCCACGACAGATACATAAATTAACGCTCTTTCAATTCAACAAAATCGAATTGTTATTACCAAAGACACAGATTTTCTCGATTCATTTTTAATTAGTCAAGAACCTTATAAGCTTCTGCTAGTGACTACGGGTAATATTACGAATGTTGAATTAGAAGCATTATTTCAGAATAATCTAACCCAAATAAAAGCACTTTTTACTCAACATTCCTTAATAGAAATGAGTCGCAACTCAATCATCGTTCATCATTAGTAGTAGGACAAGCTGAAATTAGCTTTAAGTGCTTCACGAAAGGAATAAAATCTTTATCTGAAAAAAGGAGCGGAAGATTATTTTAAATACAAAAGGAGGCAACAATAACATCAGCAGTTTTTCTAATAGTTATCCCCTTCTTGCGTAACTGGCGATAATTGTCCGCGCTTTTCAATGCCATTCTCAAACCTAGTAAATCATAAATAGTCAGTGAAGTTAGTAAGCGATAGGCTATTTGATAATCCTTATCACTCCTAAAACCTTGGAGAACTTCGGTGAGAATAATATCACCAATAGCTATCGGCTCAACTCCCAGCAATAAATCAAGTTCTGTTGTTTCCGTAGTATTATAACCATTGAAATAATCAATCCAAACACTAGAATCCACAAGAATCATTGATTGTGCCTCATTTCCTCAAGGTTTCCTTCCCATTTAAGCTTACCTTTAAAGGCTTTAATTTTCTCCTGTTGTTTGAGCCGAATCAAAGTCTTAAGACCCAATTCAACAACTTCTTGTTTAGTCTTTAAACCAGTAGCTTTAAGAGCATCAGCCATGAGTTGGTCATCAATGATAATGTTAGTCATCATCCTATTCCTAGTTGTGTATAGTAGATTGTTAATATACACATTATATAGGGTTTGCTGAATAAATGTGAGATGTAAGCAAGGTAGAGATTTTGTGGCTTTTCTCGCAAAACAGGTGCAAGATTGTGAGAGAATCGTCGTTCAAAATCTTGCGTCTTTATCGGCCCGCGTCCTGTAGGGGCGAAGCATTCGGACAATAACCTATCGGTGAAACTGTAGATTTTCTATCCGAATGCTTCGCCCGTACTTTTTGCCGCATACCCTATTTAGGAGAAAACTGCTCGATTCAAAAATTTGAGCCAAAACCCAATATTTTTAAAGACATCGGTGCAGTTTCCCGCAAGTGTCGCTCATTTTTGATAGACAAAAGTTATTGCTGTCACCCCAAACACAACTTTACTGTCCCACCCGCCAAATTTTGATAGTTTTGTCAGCACTCCCACTAGCTAAATAGCGGCCATCGGGACTATATGCTACTGAATAAACCCCGTTAGAATGACCAGTAAGAGTACGCAATTCTTGTCCCGTTGCTACCTCCCAAATTTTGATAGTTTTGTCACCACTCCCACTAGCTAAATAGCGGCCATCGGGACTATATACTACTGAAGTAACCCCGTTAGAATGACCAGTAAGAGTACGCAATTCTTGTCCCGTTGCTACCTCCCAAATTTTGATAGTTTTGTCACCATTCCCACTAGCTAAATAGCTGCCATCGGGACTATATACCACTGACCAAACACTACCAGAATGACCAGTAAGAGTACGCAATTGTTTTCCCGTTGCTACCTCCCAAATTTTGATAGTTTTGTCATCACCCCCACTAGCTAAATAGCGGCCATCGGGACTATATACTACTGAGCTAACCCAGAAAGAATGACCAGTAAGAGTACGCAATTGTTTTCCCGTTGCTACCTCCCAAATTTTGATAGTTTTGTCAAGACTCCCACTAGCTAAATAGCGGCCATCAGGACTATATACTACTGAGTTAACCCAGAAAGAATGACCAGTAAGAGTACGCAATTGTTTTCCCGTTGCTACCTCCCAAATTTTGATAGTTTTGTCATTACTCCCACTAGCTAAATAGCGGCCATCGGGACTATATACCACTGAACTAACCCAGCTAGAATGACCGGTAAGAGTACGCAATTGTTTTCCCGTTGCTACCCCCGAAATTTTGATAGTTTTGTCACCACTCTCACTAGCTAAATAGCGGCCATCGGGACTATATACCACTGACGAAACCGTATCAGAATGACCAGTTAGGGTTTTATCTAAGAAGCGAAGACTAGATAAATCAGATATTAATAATTGAGGACTAGCAGGAAAATTTTTATATTTAAAATAACCGTAAGCTTGCGTTATTCCTACTCCTAATAACAAAACTCCACCAAGAGCTATTATTCTATTTCTCAGATTATTATTTTTAACCGGTTGTGCTGGTGTTTTTTTGGGTACAGGTGCGGGTGAAACCGGCGGAGAAGGATTAATCTTAGGCATAACCGGCGGTTGTTTTTGAGTTACAACAGGCTGCGGATTTGGTGGTGGTGGAGATGGTTTATTAGGAGTTATAGTAGGTGACTTTAATTGCCGTTCAATCTCATCCAAACGCTGTAAAATAACCCTAGTATTAGCCGGTCTATTCTTTGGCAATCTTCCCATCAACTCATCAATAAAATCCAACAATAACGGGTGAATATTTTCCGTTTCTTCTCGCCAAGGTAAAACATCATTAATCGGATCATAAATTTCTAAAGGATGTTTTCCGGTTAATAAATGCACAAAAGTTCGTCCTAAAGCATGAAAATCTGATTGAATCACTGCTTGACCATGTTGTTGTTCATTGGGGGTATATCCGGCTGAGGTAATACCTGTCACCTGTTGACCTTTTACCTTTTGATGATAGGTTTGGGTTTCTTCCCTTGCTGTGCCAAAATCAATTAACACCAACTCGCCACTATTCCGCAGCATAATATTAGGGGGTTTAATATCTCGATGCAGCCAATTCTGTTGATGAATTTTATCGAGAATTAAAGTAATTTCTCTCAGCCATTTTAAGGCTCGTTTTTGACTTAACTTATCATACTGCTTTAGCCACTGTTCTAAATTAATCCCCTCCACTTTTTCCATAACTAAACAGTGTAATATTTTCCCCTCCCTTGTGGAATATTGAAAATAGGCATCTGCGCGAGGAACACCGGTGACATTTTGACGACTCAACTCTAATAAAACGTCATATTCCCGTTTAAATAATTCCACTGCCTTCGGTTCATTATTCCATTTTTCTTGTAAGACCTTGAGGATTTTGGCTGTAAAACCTTCAAAAGCCTCATAAACAACGCCAAAACCGGTCGTATCACTCAATAACCGACTTACCCTATATTTACCATTTAACAACAACTCAGAGCCGCAACTTTGACAGTAACGAGTATTCGAGTTATTATTACTCGGATGGTCTGGTTGATAACAATTGGGATTAATACAGTAACAGGGTTTCATCTCGGCTATCAGTTATTTTATTGGGTGAATAATTGCAAGTTTTCCCTCCCTGACCTTGATAGCATTTTATCATAAGTAAGTAGTTATGATTAAATTGAAGAGAGATATTGCATTTTTCAAAACGTCGTGCTTTGTAGGTTGATTCATGAATCAACGCTTCCTAGGGTTCTTTCACTCTCTCCAATGTCATTCTCTCCAATCCTTATCTGGCAACGTTTTTAGTCGATTTATCGGAATAAATAGCTGAAAACCCCCCCGTGCATTAGTTTTTCGGAGGGATGCTTACAAACAGCTGCTGATATATCTGTAATAATTTAAGAGTCACTGATAATTGCTGATTGTCGGTATTTCTGCAAATGTGAGATGCAGCCAAATTATCCCTCCAAATTAGAAGGATAAATTATCAGTTTTCTCCCGGATTTTACCCTATTCATTCATATTACGATAGGTAGCCACTGCCGAGGGAGAAATGCGATTGAGATAACGGAAAATCCAATATTTTAAGACTGTATCCAAGATAACGGGAAAAGTGGCGATAAAGAGAAAATTAAACTGGCGATTTTCTGGTAAACCGAAATGACGACTTAACCCTTCTAGGATCACTTCCCAACCGTGGGGAGAGTGGAAACCGACAAATATATCGGTAAAAAGAATAATTAAAAAAGCTTTAGCTGAATCGCTAAGATTATAGAGAATGCCATCCAGAAAAGACTTGACAATCTCAATTTCTCGACGACTAAAAGCGACAACACAACCAAAGGCAATCAGGGAACAAATATCGGCGAAAATATTAGCGATCGCATTTAAACCTCGTTGGCGAAATTCTTCACTTAGTACCGCTGCTTTTTTGGTAATTTCTCCCTCGATTTCTTCGTTAGATAATTTGGGTGCTAAACCAATCATACCTCGAAAATGTAAAGCTTCCTCAAATCTTCTCAATTCCGAAAAAGCTTCTTCTTCTAAATCCTGATTGATAAAAATAAACTGTTCCTGTTGTTGGAAATATTTATTAACCAAGGGGGTAATCAGGAAAGTTTTGGTTAATTGCTGGGTCAATAAAGGAACAATAATTAACAGTAAAATAAACTTGAGGGAAATGGCTGTTTTATAACGAGAATTGCGAAATTTCTTTAAAACTGCCTCCTCCGATTCCTCCGCTTGGGGATCAATTTCCTGTTTAATGCGATTAAAAGTGTTGACAAAAGAACGGGGCAAAACCCCCGGTTTTTCCGTAGCTTTTTGGGATTTATTACTTTTGATTATTTCCTCATCTTCAAGACTACCCGCCGCTAAAAAAGAGCGATTTCTCGAAGTTTTATTTTTGGCTGTTTCCTGCTCAAAATTTCGGTTCTGGAGACTTTTGGGGACATCTTCAATATCTTCTTGCCAATAATTATCTTGATATTTTCCGATAACACTATCGATAAACTGAAGTTTTTTCAGACAAACATCTGTGGTGACAGTAATCACCCCATTACTAATTGTCGGTTGATTGGGTCCGAAGGTATTCACGATCGAGCGACTAGCTTTAAACTCCGTCAATCTGACTTTAATTTTTTGCAGATAACCTTTAACTTCTGCGATAAAATAGGAATTAGTGCTGCTGCCATAATTCGAGAACCCATTCGCCACTTTTCGCCCTTGAAAATGCTTGTCTTCTATCTCCTTAATCTTCAAAGCTGCATGATACGCCTCATCTAAAGAACGTTCAGGAGTTTGTAATAACCATTGATTAACACCTTGCAAAATCCGATTAAGATTCATAGAAAACAATTACTTCCACAAGGGAGAAAAGCTAGAGTACCGATCAGTCATCTTAACAAATACAATCGAGAAAAAACGATGTCAATCATACCAATTTGGATCGAAGGTGGCACGCGATCAGGAAAAACCACCACTTTAGTCGGGGAATTTCGGCGCTGGGTGTCTCGCGATCGCTCAAAATCATCCCCCCTTCCTCGATCGATCTTAGTTTTCGCTGCCAACGATGATAATAAACGGGAATTAGCCGATCGATTAGCCATTGCTGTTAGGGGTAGCTATCCGATTCTCTGTAAAACCCCTTTAGGTTTTCTCACCGATGAAGTCATCCTGTTTTGGCCGTTAATTTTCGAGTTTTTGGAGCTAAAAGCGCAATTTCCCCGCCGATTACGCCCAGAAACGGAGCAGGAACTCGCCACCCGTCTCTGGCAACCAGCAATCGCCGAATTCTTCCAGCTTACTAGCATAAATGAATATCGTTTCGTGCGTCAAGTTCTCGATCTGTTACAATTAGCCGGCGCTAGTGGTGTTCCCGCAGAAAAGATACCCGAAAGATTAGCCGAAGGATTATCAGAAACAGATCTAAAACGAGTTTTAGCGATTAATGAGCAGGAAACACCAGAAAAAGTGGGAGAATTAATCATTCAATGGCGTGATTGGTCTCTAGAACGTGGTTTATTAAGTTATGGTATCATCTACGAACTCTATTGGCGCTATTTATTCCCTGATAGTCGCTATCAACAGCAACTATTAAAACGCTTCCGGGGAGTTTTTGCGGACGATGTGGACGATTATCCGGCTATTGCCAAGGATTTACTCAGTTTTTTCCTCGATCATGATTGTTTTAGCGTTTTTACCTACAATCCCCAGGGAAAAATTCGCTTAGGATTAACTGCCGATCCCGATTATCTACAAAAATTAGCGGCACGCTGTCAAATTATGCCATTATCCACCACTGAGGGGTTAGCCGCTCAGTTTAGCGAGACGATTATCTCCCTAATTAGCGACGGTGACTATCGTGGCAATCTTCCCGATCAATTCATCTCCCTGCAAACCACCTCTCGCGCTGAATTGTTACGGAAGACAGCCACAGCTATTATTCAAGCAGTCAAGCAAGGAGCAGTAAAACCCGAAGAAATCGCCATTATTGCCCCCGGTTTAGACGAAATAGCCCGTTATAGCCTGATGGAAATTTTAACTGGTGCCGGGATAGCCGTTCAACCCCTGAACGAACAACGACCCCTGATCAGTTGTCCTCTGATTCGGGCATTATTGACCCTTCTCGCCCTTGTTTATGAAAATTTGGGGCGTTTAGCCCCCCAAGAGGCTATAGCGGAAATGCTGGTGATTTTTAGCCGTTATCGCTGGGATGAAGAACAAAATTTAATTCCCGATATCGATCCGGTTCGCGCTGGATTAATTGCCGATTATTGTTATCAAGTGGATCTGGAAAATCCTCGTTTATTAGCGATCGAAACTTTTCCCCGTTGGGATCGCTTAGGACAAAAAGCTTGTACTGCCTACGAAAGAATTTGTCACTGGATCGAAGGGATGAAAAAACGGCAGCAGGAAGCCAAACTTTTCCCGATTTTTGTCTTAAATCAAGCGATCGAACAATTATTAAACGATGGGGAAAATTTGCCCTTCGATCACTTGGCAGCTTTGCGAGAATTAATGGAAACTGCCCAACATTTTTGGGAGATCGATCGCCGTTTGCGTGAGAGTGAACCCTCTTTTCAAAGTCCCAGCGAAACTATTAGTCAGTTTATCCAACTTTTGCGCCGTGGTACAATTACCGCTAATCCCTATCCTGTGCGACAATTTATTAAATCTTCCTCAGCAGTTACCCTAGGCAATATCTTTCAATATCGTTCTTTTCGTTCTAGTCATCGTTGGCATTTTTGGCTAGATTGTTCCTCCCCACTCTGGGAACAAGGAGGTGCTGCTACTCTTTTTGCTGCGCCAATTTTTTGGCGAAAAAGTCCCTATCAACCCTGGACAACGGAAGCAGAATTAGAGGAAAATCAGGGCCGTTTACAGAGAGTTTTAAGGGATTTATTAGCAAGGGTAAGCGAAAAAGTTATCCTCTGTCACAGTGATTTAGGAGTATCGGGAACCGATCAAACTGGACAACTTTTATCCTTAGTACAAGCGGCAAAAGAATATGATTAAGCACTAGAAAAAAATTAACTTCTTGGTTAGGAGAGGCAATAGGCAATAGGCAATAGGCAAAGGGGAGGTTAGATATGTGTAATTAATTTTGCTTAGGTACTTAGTAAAAGGATTGGGGGAGATTCAGCTAATCTAAGGATAGGCGGTTAAGATGCGTCTTAGCTTATAACCTAATTTGGTCTTGACGACCGGCCAAGCTCTTGACTATCTAAGTAGGTAGGCGTTAAAAGTTGTCAGATGCCCCCCTTATTAAGGGGGGATTAAAGGGGGGACTAAGGGGGGATCGGCACACCCCTTATCAAGGGGGCTATCCATTAGTCAGATCTTTCTTAACATTTCAAACCCTTGTAGCACAAGGCTTTCAAGACTCGGTTAACAATTTGTAATATTCCTTGTTGACACCCTTACTGACAACGAAAAAACTGAAATCAAGTCAGGATAAGGGTTGGAGTGCTTACTGCAAAAATTGTTAAGAAAGATCCCTATAATGGGTAGATCAAGGGGGGCAGGGGGGATCGAACCTAAAATCCATTTTTAATTTAATTATAACCAGCTACTTAAATTAGCCGTTAAGACTGCACCGGAGTGTCAGAGTTGGGAGCAGGGAGAGGAAGTTTGAGCATTTGTACTAAAATTGTTAATACGCAGTTTAAATTCAGTACAGCTTACCCACTCTCTGTGTGCGAGAATAGCCTGTGTGAAAAACCTAGGTAATTGTTATGGTTGCACCTATACAAAATAGACAGTTTAACGGGTTGTCTAGCCAAGAAGCTAGTGAGCGCTTGAAACAGCACGGCTACAACGAACTCCCCTCAACTCAGCATCGTACTTTTTTAACCATCGCCCTAGACATTATCCAAGAGCCGATTTTCCTGCTCCTAATTGCCTGTGGTGTCATCTACCTCTTTTTGGGTGATGCACAAGAAGCTCTAATTTTACTGGGGTTTGTCTTTTTTATTATTGGCATCAATCTTTACCAGGAGCAAAAAACGGAACGTTCTCTAGAAGCACTGCGGGACTTATCCAGTCCGCGGGCCTTGGTGATTCGAGATGGGGAACGGCAGCGGATTGCCGGCCGAGAAGTGGTACAGGGCGATCTGATCGTGGTGGAGGAAGGCGATCGCGTTCCTGCGGATGCGATTTTGCTGTGGTCCACTCACTTGACGATTGATGAATCGCTGTTAACCGGAGAGTCTGTTCCGGTCAGGAAACGCACCATCCAGACGGCAGAAGACCCGAAGCAGCTTTCAGCCACCTTGAGACCGGGTGGAGACGACTTACCCACTGTCTATTCTGGCACTCTGGCGGTACAAGGGCAGGGCATTGCCCAGGTGCAAGCAACGGGCATACATACTGAAATGGGAAAAATTGGCAAAGCTCTGCAAACGGTTGAACCGGAAGACACGGTCTTACAAAAAGAAACCCGTCGCATTGTCGGTAAATTGACGATGATCGCGCTGGCCATTTGTGCGGCGGTGGTCGTGATTTATGGATTAACCCGGGCCGATTGGTTGCATGGCTTTTTGGCAGGATTAGCCCTAGCGATGGCAATTTTGCCCAATGAAATTCCGGTGGTGCTGGCCATCTTTCTGGCTCTGGGAGCGTGGCGATTCTCGCAAAAACAGGTACTAACCCGTCGCATTCCAGTGGTTGAAACCCTGGGTTCTGTCACCGTTCTTTGTGTCGATAAGACTGGAACCCTGACATTGAACCAAATGGCCGTCAAACAATTGTTGGTTTACAGCGGCTCCAATGCTTATCTGTACGATGTGACGCTCCACGAGCGCGAACCCTTGCCCGAAGTCCTTCATCCCCTGATCGAGTTTGGCATTCTAGCGAGTCGCAAAGATCCCTTTGACCCGATGGAGAAAGCGTTGCAGCAAATTGGTTGGGATTACCTAGCCAAGACTGAACACCTGCATAGCGATTGGCAACTACTGCGCGAATATCCCCTGTCCACCGATCTCTTGGCCATGTCCTGTGTCTGGGAATCCCTGACGGGGGAGCTTACCGTTGCGGCAAAAGGGGCCCCAGAAGCGATCGCTGATCTCTGCCATTTCAGCCCGATTCAACAACAGGAGCTTGTCGAACAGATCCAGGCAATGGCCGGAGAGGGTTTGCGAGTTCTGGGAGTCGCCCAAGGACGCAAAATGGGAACATTACCCAAAACTCACGCTCTTGAGTCATCCGGGCCTCTAGCCTACTTAGAATCTGACGATCGCTTACCTGTGCAACAACACGACTTTGAGTTTGAATTTGTGGGACTGATCGGACTGGAAGACCCCGTGCGTCCTACTGTGGCACCTGCGATCGCTGAATGCTATGGTGCGGGAATTCGCGTTGTCATGATTACGGGTGATTATCCGGTAACAGCCCAGAACATTGCCCGTCAGATTGGACTCAGGCCTTTAGACAAGGTGATCACCGGTAGGGAACTGGAGCAAATGGGTGAGTCGGAACTGCGCGATCGCATTCAAAGCACCAACATCTTTGCCCGTGTCGTCCCCGAACAAAAACTATTGATTGTCAATGCACTGAAACGCTCCGGGGAAATTGTGGCCATGACTGGTGATGGTGTCAACGATGCCCCGGCCCTCAAGTCTGCTCATATCGGCATTGCCATGGGTGAACGAGGTACGGATGTAGCGCGCGAGTCTGCCGATTTGGTCCTGTTGAAAGATGATTTTTCATCCATCGTCGAATCGGTCAAACTGGGCAGACGTATCTTTGACAACCTGAAAAAGGGGATGGCCTATACCTTGGCCGTTCACGTTCCGATCGCGGGTATGTCGTTGATTCCAGTCATCTTTGGCTGGCCTTTGGTGCTACTCCCGATCCACATTGCCTTTCTGCACTTAATTATCGATCCGGCCTGCACGGTTGTGTTTGAAGCTGAACCGGCAGAAAGCGATATTATGCGTCGCCCCCCCCGTAATCCCAAAGAACCCTTGTTCAGTCGTCGGACGTTGCGATTAGCCTTGCTTCAAGGAACCAGCGTTTTAGTGGTACTGGTTATTGTATTTGCGATCGCCTATAGCAACGGCAATAGTGAATTTAATGCTCGTGCCTTAGCATTTACGACATTGATTATCTCTAACCTGGCTATGATTCTCACCAATCGTTCCTGGTCCCGAACGATTCCAGAAATGCTCCAAGCTCCTAATCAGGCTTTGTGGTGGGTGATCGGCGGTGGACTGCTGTTTTTGGGATTAGTTCTCTATGTTCCCTTGTTACGACACCTGTTCGGCTTTTCATTTCTACATACTGATGATTTGCTGGTCAGCTTAGTTTCTGGAGTTGTCAGTATTTTCTGGTTTGAAGGACTAAAACTGTGGAACCGTCGGCACTTGAACATCCAAAAATAAAAGGCATCATATAGCGTTTTTCAGTCGGCTGAGGTACAAAAGTTATGGGTTTTAGGCAAAAGGCGAAAGGGAAGAAAAATAGGTGTACCTCACTAGCTTAGGAAACGCTATAGATTCCACGATCGGTTAACAAATTGTTGCAGCAGTGCGCTATGTAGTTGCTTGAATGAATTGTGCCTACCTACTCAATAATCGGCATGGTGGGTTCAATCATCAAGTTTAACCCTCTGCTAACCAGCGCACGGCATCCTTAGCGTGGTAGGTTAAGATAATATCGGCACCCGCCCGTTTAAAGCTGGTTAAAGTCTCTAAAGTCACCCGTTTTTCGTCAATCCAGCCATTTAACGCCGCCGCTTTAATCATTGAATATTCCCCCGACACATTGTAGGCAGCCACGGGTAAATTAGTCATTTCCTTGATTCTCCAGATAATATCCATGTAAGATAGGGCAGGTTTTACCATTAACATATCTGCTCCCTCTAATAGGTCTAATTCCACCTCTTTTAAGGCTTCCCTGGCATTACCCGGATCCATTTGGTAGGTTCTGCGATCGCCGAATTGGGGGGTAGAATCAGCCGCATCCCGAAACGGCCCATAATAGGCAGAGGCATATTTAGCCGTATAGGAAAGAATCGGCGTATCACTATAACCCGCCTCATCCAATCCTTGACGAATTGCCTGCACAAAACCATCCATCATTCCCGACGGTGCAATGATATCCACTCCCGCTTTTACCTGAGAAACGGCGGTTTTTTGCAATAATTCCAGAGTGGGATCATTTAACACCCTGCCGGTTAAATCTCCCGTTTGCAGATAACCACAATGACCATGGTTGGTATATTCACACAAACAAGTATCGGCGACAATGAGTAGATCGGGAACTGCCTCTTTAATTGCTGTGGCCGCTTTTTGGACAATACCATGATCGTGCCATGCTCCCGTCGCCTCTGTGTCTTTACTTTCTGGCAGCCCGAATAAAATAATCGCTGGAATTCCTAAATCCCGCACTTCCTTGGCTTCGTCAACAATTTTATCGATTGATAATTGGTACACTCCCGGCATCGATTTGACTTCCCGGGCAATACCTTCCCCCGTCGTAGCGAAAAGGGGATAGATAAAGTCATTGGCTGTCAAGACGGTTTCACTCACCAGACGGCGCATTTGAGGGGTTTGACGCAGACGACGGGGGCGATGAATAGGAAACATAGTTTTTTGTGATTAAATCGGGAATCTTGTCTCGATTCTTTAGTTTAAATCTTTGCTGAGGATGAACACAAATCGATTCAGCCGGCAGCTGGCTGCCGGCAGCTATCCGCAATATTTAGTTATTTTGAGCTTAATCAAACTATTTAGATCATTTTTGACCTAATGAGGCTTTATCGTCGTTTTGAGGGCGAAAAACCAGCAATTTGACTAAAATTTAATCTTTATAGCGATCACTTTTGCTGTTGCCACCACCTCATCTCTTTACAAAACTTTACCTCATCAGTGATCAGTTACCAGTTATCAGTTACCAGTTATCAGATGTGAGTTTTCAGTTCACTGATGGCTCTCTTGGATATTGGCTGAAAAATGTTCATGGTGTTACATTAGCGGCGCAAGCGTTCACTGATTACTGATTACTGTTCACTGTTCACTGACTCCCAAAACCCATCTCCATTTGGGAGAAGGATCGTTTATTCTAGGAAGTAAGAGCGATCGATTCAGGATTTTTGCTATGGCCAACTTAGGTGATTTAGTCAAAAAAGCAGTTTATTTGGGCGTAGGCATTGCTACTTATGCCGCCGAAAAAGCTGAAGTAAATTTACAAGAATTAAGAAATCAAGCCCAAAAATTAGCCGATGAAATGATTTCTCGCGGCGAAATAAACGCAGAAGAAGCGAGGAAATACGTCGATGAGTTGGTGAAACAGGCACAACAGCAACCGGTGACAGCTAACGAATCTAATATTCCCCATGAACCCCGACGGATAGAAATTATTGAAGATGAGGAGGACACCAAAGCAGCTGATCCCAAAGTAGATGAATTGCGGCAAAAGGTGGAACGTCTTCAGGAGGAATTACGGAAACTGCAACAGGATTAAAACCTAGATTTTAGGGATAAATAACTAATTATTACCAGACAAGGGATGCAAGTATAAACATGGACGATTGGCAGAAGGATTTTTGGGAAGTGATCGAAACTGTGGCACTGGGAATTGAAAATTTTTTCCAAGAAGTGACCCAAGCTATTGAAGAAATCAATGAGGAAATTATCATCGATCTGGAACAGTTTATTCAAGAGGTTTTACCCCAGGAATTAGAAGAATTTTTTAACCTCGATGAATCCCTATTTTCGGAATTAGACGAACCCTCGGATTTTACCCTCACTCCTAAGGTTAACCCCGATCCTAACACCCATGCTGCTTGTATCGGTTGCCGTAATTATCACGGTTATATCTACGGAGGCAATCTTCTCGTCTGCGGTTTCCATCCCTACGGTTGGGATAGTGATAGTTGTCCCGATTGGCAAGCAGAGGATTAATTATTTTCCTATAAAATCAGGTAGGGTTATTATCCCTACCCATAACTTTTATCTCAAAGCAGTTAGGGACTTGCGCTTTGATAATTTACCATCTGGCTGGTCTGGTTCTTCTACAGAGCGATTTTCTAGCTGGGATATTATTCCTACGCAAGTCCCTTATCGTTGTTGTGGTCAAAAAAAGGTATCCTTTGTCCCCAATCAGTAATCCTTGAATCGAGCCAATGACATCCCAGAGAGCTTCTCGTTCCGAGCCATTCGCGGGAGTCAGTCCCGATGAAAAAATTTTCACCACCAGAGATGAAAGAGGTTTCCTTCCCTACACCCGTTCAGACCTCGGCGTGAGCTTTTGTCGAACGCAAAAGCTCACGGCCGAAGCCCACACCCCACACCCTACACCCTCTTTCAAGTAAAGATGAAGTCACTAGCAGTTAACGTGCCCGCAAATCCTACAAGGGTAATCTGACCGAAGCCTGGAGTAGAAGGACTCGTAATGATGTCGTTACCAGCACCAGGGCCGACAGTAATCGTCAAAGCCCCGATGCCGCCGAGACCAAAGGCAGACAAGTCAATCTTGTCAGCACCACCCCCACTGAAGTCAGTGATGACATCGTTACCGAAACCACTTGCGAAGCGGAACGTGTCATTGCCGATCCCCCCAGTTAGGGAGTCATTGCCGAGGCCGCCAACCAGAGTGTCATTGTCGGGACCACCGTTCAGGATATCATTCTGTGTACCACCGTTCAGGATGTCATTGCCGGCATCGCCATTATAGGTGCGAGCCGAGGCGTTGGTGGCAGTAATGGTGTCGTTCCCGCCTTGTCCGAAGACGCTGCCAGAGAGCAAGGTTGTGGCGCTGAAGTCGAGGATGTTGTCGCTGGCGTTGCCATCGATGTTTCGGTTGGAACCACCCGCATCCAGGTTGACCCGCTCGATGCCGTTGGTGGCCAAGAATTGATTCAGCACCAGATTGCCCTGGCCGCCATCTGTGGTTCGCTGCAAGGTGTCGATACCTGACCCGCCTTGCAGGGTGTCAAACTCAGCCTCGTTCAGGTTGGCGAGGAAGGTATCGTCGCCAATGCCGCCAATCAGACTGTCAACACCCGCACCCCCCTTGATGGTGTCGTTCCCGCCGCCACCGGAGATGGAGTCATTGTCGGCACCACCATTCAGGGTGTCATTCTGTGTACCACCGTTCAGGGTGTCATTGCCGGCATCGCCATTATAGGTGCGAGCCGAGGCGTTGGTGGCAGTAATGCTGTCGTCTCCGCCTAAACCACTGACGCCGTTAGAGAGAAAGGTGGTGGCACTGAAATCAAGCACATTGCCATTCGCGTTGCCATCAATCCCGCGATTTGAGCCGCCCGCATCCAGGTTGACCCGCTCGATGCCGTTGGTGGCCAAGAATTGGTTCAGCACCAGATTGCCCTGGCCGCCGGTGGTGGTGCGTTGTAAAGTGTCTGTCCCCGACCCGCCTTGCAGGTTGTCAAACTCAGCCTCGCTCAGGTTGGCGAAGAAGGTATCGTCTCCCGCACCGCCAAATAGGCAGTCTTCATCCGCACCTCCGGTAATGGAGTCGTTTCCGGCAAGGCCAAACACCAAGTCTTGTCCATCACCAGCCTGAATCGTGTTGTTCGCTGCGGTGCCCACAATGAGGCTACTTTTCCCGGCTACATCCGTATAACTAGCCGTGGTCATCACCACCACATTGTTGATCGGGATCAAGCAATCGGTGATGTTGTAAACCTGGCCATCATCTAGCACGTTGGCTGTGGCCGACTCGAAGTTTTTAGCCTTGAACTGGAGGCTCGCGATATTGATGGTGCCTCCACTGGGCGCGAGGGTCTTACCCGTGGGAGCAGCAACGTAAGTGTTGAGCGACCCGATATCGCCGACACTGAAAGCCCCAAGCTGCAGGGGAGTCAACACCAGATTGATGGTGTCTTGTGGGGTGGAACCGCTACCGCCGCCGTCATAGACGGTGACTTGGCCGCTGTGGCTCGCCGCCGTCCAAACCGTGTCGGCACCGTCAGCCATGCTGACGCCGGTGACGTTCAGCACCTGGCCGATCAGGCTGAGGTTGACCACCTCGTTGGTGGCGTTGCTGCCGTTGATGGCCTGATTGTTGCCGTCCAGGGTCTCGATGCTGGAATAGGTGGCGGTGGTGCCGCTGCCCGACGGGCCGAATGAAGATATGCTCAGCGCACCAGCACCCGTGTTCCTGATCGTGTCGTTGCCGGTGCCGCCGATGATGGTGTCGCCGCCCACCTGTAAGCCAGCGATGTTGAAGGTGTCGTCGCCATCGCCCCCGTCCATGCTATCGGCACCGTCGCCGCCGGTGATGGTGTCATTGCCCGCGCCGGCATTGATGCTGTCGTTGCCGCTACCAGTGCTGATCGTATCGGCGAAGCTGCTGCCGACGACGATCTGGGTGCCGCCGCCGCCGTTGATGGTCACCCCGGCATCCGCGGTGGAGACGTTGACGTAGTCGGTGCCGCCGGTGGCATTAAAGGTGTTGATCGCGCCCACCCCGGTGGCGCTGCTGAACCCAGAGAGGTCGAAGATGTCGCTGCCGTTGTTGGTGCCGTTGATGGCAAAATTGTTGCCTTTGAAGGTCTCGATGCCCTGATAGGTCGCTCCGGCTGAGGTCGGCAGAGACCCGTTGATGAGGGAGTAGTTCGTCCCCGCGACGCCGAAGGAAAGGGAAGTGGACAGGGCGCCGGTGACGTTGATGGTGTCGCTGCCACTGGTGCCCGTGTCGTTGAAGGTGTCGCCGCCCAGCTGTAAGCCAGCGATGTTGTAGGTGTCGCTGCCATCGCCCCCATCCATGCTATCGGCACCGTCGCCGCCTATGAGAGTGTCATCGCCCGCGCCGGCACTGATGATGTCGTTGCCGCTACCGGTGCTGATCGTCTCGGCGAAGCCGCTGCCGGTAACGTTCTGGGTGCCGCCGCCGCCGTTGATGTTGATGCTGGTGAAGCTGACACCGGAGTTTGTGGTCAAGCCGGACAGATTGACGACGTCGGTGCCGCCGGTGGCGTCCAAGGTGTTGATCACCAGATCGGTGTCGGTGAATGGAGGTGACCCCCCAGGGGAGATGGTGAATCCCGACCCGGTGACCTTATAGCCGCCTGTGTCGTCGAGGACGTTGATCGTATTGCCGCTGTTGTTGCCATTGATGGTTCGCGTAGGCATAATCTTTTCTCCAAATTTGTTGTTTGCGTTGACGCGCCGGTGCCAGTCCTGAAAGCCAAATGGGGCCATCCAAAAAATGGTCTAAGCCCCCGATTGGGGTCAGACTCGACTGACCGATTGTGGACGTTACTTGGTATGGTTCGATAGGGGGGCATAAATCGACTAAATTCTTATCTGGCAAGAGATTTAATTGATTAGTTCGCTCCAGATCGCAAACAATTGACAAAAATTGCGGTAATGTCTTTTTCTATAAGGGTTTCATCCTTTATAACCCCCGTCCATTGCATAACACAAACCGAAGAGCAAAAATAATTTAGGATCGCTATAGTTAAGAATTACCCTTGGGAGCATGGTAAGGTTCAGAATCAAAAGGCTGCATCCCCACATCGGGATATTCATCATTGTTGGGACTAAAAATGCGAGCGAAAGCCTCTGTTAGGTACTGGACAAAATTGTGTAATGTATCCTTGATATTCATTGCTTTTCTCTCCGACTCTCGACAACAATCTCTTTTTCGGATCAGGTTGATTCACCCCTCCACCGCCATTATCTGGCCAGAATCTCATCAATTGTTGACTTTTGAGATAATTATTGAATAATCTTCATAAGACTTTATATTTTTTCTTGTTTATCTAAATCTTTATAATAATTCTTGTATTTTTGTAAAGGAAAAATTATTCAATCAAATCGCTGAACAAATATTTAATTGTTGTCCAGAAAGGACTGTATCCTTGTTGATCATCATTTTGATTGTTTATTTAGAAATGTGACAGAAAAAAATAAGGTTTTGGTCGTAGATGCAGCGAGTCAAGGTTAGCTTTATTGTTATTGAGCCGGAATTTGAAATTGCTAACTTAATTGACCCAGTGGTGCAGAAAACTCCTGAAAGACTTGCTGGACAAGGAGTCCGAGTTAGATAGGGAGTTAAGAGGAGCAAGTTTATGAGATGCTTAAGTTCCCCAAAGTCATCCCTAGGTTAGCCCCTCTCCTTTAACTTCAACTACTTGAACAACTAAGTCAATGGATTAAGGGATAATCTCGATCGCAGTAGCTTTGCTCTAGCCCACTGGACTTAGTTAGTACGAAGGCACTACTGCAGACGTTTTAAGCGTTCTTGGAGAATTTGGGCTTGTTTTTCGGACTCTGCTAAAGCTTGCTTCGTTTTTTGGATTAAAGCTTCTGGAGCTTTTTCGACAAAGCTAGGTTTATTCAGGCGATCGCTCAAACTCTTAATTTCCCCTTCTACTTTAGCTAAATTTTTCGCTAATTTCCCGGCCAATACCGATATATCAACCAATCCGGACAGGGGAATGAGGATTTCTACCGTAGCGACAACACCAGCGATCGCTTGATTGACTTCCTCGGTTAATTTGGCCGTCAAAATTAAGTTTTCGATCTTGGCCAAGTCTTTTAAGTACACTTGTCCGCGTTGCAAAATAGCTAATTCTTGGCTGTTTTCTGTCTGTAAAATTGCCGTGATCGTTGCTCCCGGTTTAATCCCCGCTTCGGCCCGCAAATTACGCAACACCCGAATACTTTCTATTAATAACTCAAAAGTATTTTCTAAGTCTAGATCGATCAGAGAACTATCGGCTATTGGATAGGTTTCTAAAGCCAAAACTTGCTGATTTTCTTGGGTTAAATGATGCCAAATTTCCTCGGTAATATGGGGCATAAAGGGATGTAATAATTTTAATGTTCCTGCCAAGATAAAAGCCAAAGTTTGCCGGGCCGTAGCACAGGAAACCGATTCTTTATCCTTCCATAAACGAGTTTTCACTAACTCGATATACCAATCACAGAAATCGCGCCAGATAAATTCGTATAGACCTTTTGCCGCTTCCCCCATGCCATAATTTTCTAGATAATCTCTAGTTTTTTGTACTGTTTGATGATAACGAGATAAAATCCAGCGATCGGCTAATTCTAAATTTTCTAAAGCTGGTTCTCCCAATTCTTCTGGAGTTTTTCCCTCCAGATTCATCATCACAAAACGGGAAGCATTCCAAATTTTATTGGCAAAATTTCGGGCAGCTTCTACGGATTCCGATTCATCGGTTTTACGGTTATATTGCAGACTGATATCCTGTCCTGCTCCTGCAACTTCTCGAATTAAGGTATATCGTAAAGCATCGGTTCCATATTTATCAATTAAAATTAGGGGATCGATGCCGTTATTGGCAGATTTAGACATCTTTTTGCCGTTTTCATCCCTAACTAAACCGTGAATATAGACATCTTTAAAAGGCATTTGTCGCGTAAAATAGCCCGCCATCATCGTCATTCTAGCCACCCAGAAAAAGATAATATCAAAACCGGTGACGAGGGTTGTGGTGGGATAATAGGTGTCTAGATCAAGGGTTTTTTCTGGCCATCCCATAGTCGAAAATGGCCACAATCCCGAGGAAAACCAAGTATCTAAAACATCGGGGTCTTGTTGAATAATTATATCCTCTCCATACTCTTGTTTGGCCTTGGCTAAAGCGGAGGTTTCATCCCAGGCAACAACGAAGGGAGTATGGTTAGTAATTTCGTTATTGGTTTCACTGATAATATACCAAGCGGGAATTTGATGACCCCACCATAGTTGTCGAGAAATACACCAATCTTTTAGTTTAACTAACCAATCGCGATAAACTTTTGTCCATCTTTCTGGCACAAAACGGGGCGAGTTTTCCTGATCTAAACAGGTTAAAGCTTTTGTGGCTAAAGGTTCGATTTTAACGAACCATTGGGTAGATAAAAGGGGTTCCACGGGAACTTTACCCCGATCGCTATAGGGGACGCTATGGCGATAGGCTTCAATCTTAACTAAAAAACCGTCTTCATCGAGTTTTTTAACGACATTTTTGCGGGCAACAAAACGATCTTGACCTGCGAATATTCCGGCATTTTCGTTTAAACTGCCGTCTAAATTCATGATATTAATAAAGGCTAAATTATGGCGTTTACCCATCTCAAAATCCTTGGGATCGTGGGCCGGCGTAACTTTGACGCAACCAGTACCGAATTGGGGATCCACTAATTCATCGGCAATAATCGGGATTTCTCGCCCCATTATCGGTAAAGTGACGGTTTTGCCGATTAAATGGCGATAACGGGGGTCTTGCGGGTTGACAGCGACACCAGTATCACCGAGCATGGTTTCGGGCCTTGTGGTGGCTACTTGAAGATAACCACTACCATCGCTGAGAGGATAGCGAAAATACCAGAGATTTCCCTCAATATCCTTGTTTTCCACCTCTAAATCGGAAACGGCCGACCGGGATTCCGGACACCAGTTAACTAAGTATTGACCGCGATAGATTAATCCGTCCTCATAGAGTTTGATAAAAGCAGTACGGACAGCATGGGAAAGTCCCTCATCCATGGTGAAACGTTCCCGCGTCCAATCGACGGATACCCCCAAGCGTCGCAGTTGATTAACAATGGTACTACCTGACTCCTCTTTCCATTGCCAAGCGCGTTCGAGGAATTTTTCCCTTCCTAGTTGATAACGGTCGGTTTTTTCGGCTTTTAATTGGCGATCGAGTATAGCTTGTACTGCAATACTAGCGTGATCTGTTCCGGGCAGCCAGAGGGTATTTTTGCCGGTCATGCGTTTGTAGCGAACAAGTGTATCAATCAAGGCACTCTCGAAAGCGTGACCCATGTGGAGACTACCGGTAACATTGGGAGGGGGGATAACTATACAGTAGGTTTCGCCGCCTTTTTCGGGGTTTGCTGTAAATATTTCTTGATTTTCCCAATATTGCTGCCATTTCGTTTCTGTGATCTTGGGATCGTATTGCTTCGATAGTTCCGAGGTCATGATGGGGGGATTCTACAATTCTTAGTTCTTTGTCAATTGTCCCACATTTGGGAGAGATCAAATTCCTGTTTAGTTGCTGGGTAAAAAATTTCAAGAGTCTTATTAAGATAGCTGTTATCTTTTCCTTGGGTAAACATAGCTAATTTCTGGTAATTCTTTTGCATTTCATCAGTATAATAATTGCTATAATCAATTGAGGGAGTCAATCAATGGGTAGGTAGGTATTAAAAACTTTCAGATGCCCCCTTATTAAGGTAGGGTTGATTCATTTAAATTAAGTACATCTGATTTTGAGTTAATAAATTTGACTGAAGATTCTCAAGTTTATCTTTCTCTAACTAAAAGAGTTAGTCACAACAATTAATCTTTAATCCTCTGCTAATATTTATTATGAATAGATTGATAAAGCTTGTTATCAAGCCACTAAAAGCCTATCTCTCTTGAAATTGTCTGAGAGTACATCCTGTTAATTTAGCTAATTTTTCTGCTTACTTCTTACGTCGATAAAACTATCAGTTTTTCCCAACGTTCAGCTAACCACCTTTGTCCCTCTGTTATTGAGAGAAAACCCAAACCTCTGAAAAGATTCAATCCTATAGTTGTGAGAATTGACCAATTGCTTGCCGCTTGAAAATCCCTGATCTGGCTTTTATCTTCCTCAAAAATTACATCTTTTACCCAATGTAACTGATTTTTTATTTTCCAATGTCCTCACTTCGACACATTTCGACACATTTCGACAAGCTCAATGTAAAAGCTCAATGTAAAAGCTCAATGTAAAAGCTCAGTGACCGCGAATAATTTTGGCAAATACTTGAGCGGATTCGGTTAGGCTACACTTCGACACATTTCGACAAGCTCAATGTAAAGGCTCAGTGACCGCTGATATAGTAAGCTGTTTCTTCATAAGTTTTATCCCCGCGACTACCCTTTCTTTCTACTTTAAGAAGTCTTCGCAGATTTTCAAACTCTTGTCTTTCATTTTTCTAGTTTTTCCGAACTTACCATGTAAAATCAACTAGCAAAATGCCAATTTAATAAATATCTAAGACTAAAGTTTTTAAAGTTTCTAAATCCACAGCCTCTCCTTTTAATCACATTCAGTTTATTGTTAATTCCTTCAACTGTTCTCAGGGTTGTTCGGTTATCAAAATGATGAGTATGAAATACAATTCAATTATCTTAAACAAAAATGCCAAGACTTAGCGATAAAATATCCAGACAAAAATTATTTATTTGATAATTATATTGAAAGACAAAGATATGAGTATAACAATTTAGAAAATATAATTACTTGTGCAACAATGGTAATTCAAAATAAATAATTTTGGACTAACATCGCCTTCCGTCTGACCCTGTTCCATAAGTTGATTGCAATGTCGAAGCCACTGCCTAGCAGTACGCCATCGCTAAGTGATTTTTCATATTACGTCAGAGCGTGGCGAAAAACTCGATGACCGGTTCGAGAGGGCGGGACTCGGCTAATGTAGAACGGGGGTGCTGAATCGTTTGTATTTTTTCAGGCTACCACCCCCTCCTTTTCTGATACCGAACTGAGGGTAATTATCGTCAAGCGTCAAAACATCTAGGCCTCTCCTTAATCCTAGTAATGTAAACTTTGATTATAGAGAAAGACTTCTAGCTCCGATCCGATGTTACATTAATAATTGAGGCTAAAAAAAAAGGTTCTTCCTTACTTGGTATGGTTCGATAGGGTGGCATAACGACGATAACAGCGATCAACCTGAACGCTCATATTTCCTAGAGTAGAGAACAAGGGAGTTAGGCAATTGCAGCTAGGGTTCAATGCTTCTCCAACCAGTCCCAAGTAGTGGGGGGAAATACCTGAGAATCGATAAACTGATCGCTGTTTGCGGGTGATGCTAGGCGTTGGACAAAAGCGAGATTATAGAAGGGATTATGGAAACTTGGACGCGATCAATTGACATCGAGGAGATAGCAAAACGCCATGGGTCTCCTCTCTACATACTGAACGTCGGTCAGCTTCGTCGGAACCTGTCCCACTTTGTGGAGCTTGTCGGCAGTCCATCTCAGGTTGCCTACCCGATCAAGGCTAATCCGTCGATGGCGATTCTGAATGAACTGGCATCCCTGGGATGCTCCGCAGACTGCTCTTCTAAATATGAAGTTGAGTTGGCCCTTTCTTGGGGATTCCCGTTGAATCGGATCACATACAACAGTCCGGCGCCCGACCACCAGCTAATGGTAGATCTCCTCGATGGAGGCTCAACAGTAGTTGCTGACTCCCAAGCTATATTAGATGACCTTCAACATAAGCTTTATGGCAAGGATTGGAGTGGGAGCTTGCTGGTTCGAGTTAACCCAGAAAAACCGGTGGAATATTTCCACAATACTGATTGGCAGGATCTGGTTTCTCACGCCTCGCCTAACAGTAAGTTTGGCATCCCATCCGAGGAATTGCCAGATGCTCTGGCCAGTTGCAAACTACCTATAGCTGGCTTGCATATCCATATTGGAACTCAGATGGATAATGTATCGGCATTTAATAATTCGGTTCAGTTTATTCATCATTTGAAAAACTTAATCGAAGCCAGCTCGAATCATTGCATGAGAAAACTAAATCTTGGCGGTGGGTTTGGCATTGACTTCCATGACGGGCAACAGTTTCCAACAATCCTAGAGTACACAGAAGCATTAAAGAAACACTTGTTACCCGGTATTGAGTACATAGTCGAGCCTGGACACGCACTGGTTGGTAATGCCGTCGCCTTGTTGACTCGTATCCGCGAGCTTAAGCAGATGCGGGGCAGACGTTGGGCTATTGTTGATGTTGGCTCCGACCAGCTAATCAAGGTGACTCTCCTCTCATGGAGCCACCAAATTATCGATCGCAATCATCGCACCCTGCCTACTCAAGGGGACGATGCTATTGGAGGGCCACTTTGTTTTGCTGGCGATATATTGCTACCATCGACCAATTTAGAAGGCCAGAGTCGTGGGGATCCATTGTTAATCCAACACGCAGGAGCATATTGCTATTCAGTAAGCAATCACTTTAATGGGTTTCACGGGCCCGGGCATATAACCATAGATGAAATGGGTCAAATAGAAACGGCTTACGCTGCTGAGGACGTATTTGCCGATCACAGTTTCTTGGGATTTTCCAGGCCGACGCACCCCCCTTCAGAAGTGCTAGATCATGAAATTGATCTCGATATCATTGAAAGACTAAGCAGTGACTATCTCAAGCAGGGAGAATCTTCAGATGGCTACGCATTTACCAGAGTCCAACTCATAGCGCCAAGAACTTTGCAGTTCATGGTGAAGGCGAAGAGTTCTTTAGGGGCGATATCAATCCCATTCGCCGTCCGCATCGCCTCGGATGCCACAATAATTTCAGCTTTGTATCTTGTCGGCAAACAGGCCAAAGATGTTTCAGTTTGGGGAACAAGAACATATTTGAAGTCAGACACGATAATTCGTACCAGCCAGCCATTGAGACTGGTTGTATATATAGCGCCCAAATCAAGCCTCCCTGTGGATAAGCATACTACTCACCTGTCTCACTGGGACCTCGGCAACGGGAAGTTTAAGGGATCGTTCCGATTCATCTTATAAAGTTCTTTTCGTTGCCTTGCTCACGATATTTACACAAGCACCTTGGCACTGTGTTTCTATGATGCCATCAACTTTTAGCTATCACCTTGAGGGTGGGAGCTTTTTCTTGCTTTAGGGGCAGTTTGTCTTTTTCCCTAGCGGTGATTGCTTCTTTGGTCTGTTGAGTTAGTTAATTCTTCTGCGCTTTCTTTGACTACTGTTGAGGTCACTGCTGCCATAATTTTTGAATAATAAGAGTTATGGTCGGTCAAGCGTCAAAACATCTAAGCTTTTCCTTGACCCTGGCAATGTAAACTTTAATTAAGAGAAAGACTTCTAGCTCCGATCCGATGTTATATTAATAATTGAGGCTAAAGAGAAAAGCCTCCCTGACAGATCAACTGGCAAGGTTATAAGGTCAAGTTCACAAAGGAGTAAACCCTGTTAAAGTTCCATTCTGTCTCGATAACGGCGATAACAGCGATCAACCTGAACGCTCATATTTCCTAGAGTAGAGAACAAGGGAGTTAGGCAATTGCAACCGAGGTTCAATGCTTCTCCAACCAGTCTCAAGTTATGAGGGGAAATACCTGAGAATCGGTAAACTGATCGCTGTTATTGTTTGTCAACACAAGTAATTGATAATTGCAGTCGCTCTCCTTTGATGAGATAATAGAAAGTCTTCTGTTCAAAAGGATATCGATAGGATGCGACTCTCTCAACAGCTTTTTGTCACCCTCCGGGAAGATCCAGCCGAGGCGGAAATCCCCAGTCATAAATGCTTAGTCCGTGCCGGTTACATTCGTCGTATCGGCAGCGGTATTTACGCCTATTTACCTCTGATGTGGCGGGTTTTGCAGAAAGTCTCCCAGATAGTCCGGGAAGAAATGAATAAAGCCGGCGCCCAAGAATGTTTACTTCCCCAACTGCAACCGGCGGAACTCTGGCAAGAATCGGGCCGTTGGGACACCTACACAAAAGCAGAAGGGATTATGTTTGCCCTGACGGACAGGCAAAACCGGGAGTTAGGATTAGGACCGACTCACGAAGAAGTAATTACTGCCGTCGCTCGTGATTTAATTCGTTCCTATCGACAATTACCGGTTAATTTATATCAGATTCAAACTAAATTTCGCGATGAAATTCGCCCTCGTTTTGGTTTAATGCGGGGGCGAGAATTTATTATGAAAGATGCCTATTCTTTCAATCTCGACGAGGAATGTTTAAAGAAAACCTATCAAGCGATGGATATAGCTTACCGCAATATTTTCCGCCGTTGTGGGTTAGCTTTTCGGGCAGTAGAAGCGGATTCTGGAGCGATTGGCGGTTCCGCATCCCAAGAATTTATGGTCTTAGCTGATGCTGGGGAAGATGAGGTTTTATTTACTGCCGATGAAAAGTATGCGGCTAATGTAGAAAAAGCCGTTTCTTTGCCAGCAGATAAAGTGGCTTCTCCCTTTAAAAAGTTTGCTAAAAAAGAGACTCC
This sequence comes from Microcystis sp. Msp_OC_L_20101000_S702, assembly GCF_007095705.1. Taxonomy (NCBI): domain Bacteria; kingdom Bacillati; phylum Cyanobacteriota; class Cyanophyceae; order Chroococcales; family Microcystaceae; genus Microcystis; species Microcystis sp. Msp_OC_L_20101000_S702. The sequence continues at coordinate 1,654 of NZ_SFBO01000103.1, read as the reverse complement.
TAACACCAACACGATCGAAAGTTTAGCTAAATTTCTTGATTGTTCTGCCACTGCCATCGTCAAAAATGTTCTCTACGAAGTGCTTTATGATAGCGGCATAACTGTTTTAGTTTTACTGCATATTCGCGGCGATCAAGAGGTTAATGAAGTTAAACTACAAAATGAATTAGTTAGACAGGCGAGCTGTTACAATGCTAAAACAATTTTGGCTTTAAAAATACCCGATGCTGCCGCTCAACAGAAATGGGCAACTAAACCTTTACCTTTAGGTTATATTGCTCCCGACTTAGAAGATAATTTACTCAAAAAAGCCAGCGATATAGCTCCTAAGTTTTTACGCATAGCAGACAACACAGTGATAGACTTAGAAAACTTTATCACTGGTGCTAATGAAAGCGGATTTCATGTAGTGGGAGCCAATTGGGGTAAAGATTTTATCTTACCAGAATTAATCGTCGATCTACGCAAAGCCCGGGTAGGCGATCGAGCTATTCACGATCCTAATCAAACCTTGCAAAGTGCTAGAGGAATTGAAGTTGGTCATATCTTCCAATTGGGTTATAAATATTCTCAAGCTATGAATGCTTTTTATACTAATGAAGCGGGAGAATCTACCCCCATTTGTATGGGTTGTTATGGTATAGGAGTATCCCGTTTGGCCCAGGCAGCCGTAGAACAATCCTACGACAAAGATGGCATTATTTGGCCGGTAGCTATTGCCCCCTATCAAGCGATTGTGGTTATTCCTAATTTAGCCGATGCCGAGCAGGTAAAAACCGCCGAAAGTTTATACAATGAGTTAAATCAAGCCGGCATTGAAACCCTGTTGGATGACCGGAATGAACGTGCGGGAGTTAAGTTCAAAGATGCGGATTTAATTGGGATTCCCTATCGCATTGTCACGGGTAAATCTCTCAAATCGGGTAAGGTGGAATTAGTCGAAAGAGCCGGTAAAAAAGCGTCAGAAGTAGCAATTAATGAGGTGGTTTCCTATTTAAAAACTGCTATTTCAAAGGTAAATGCTTCTGATTAAGTGATTAAATATACAGATAATTTTCTTTGTTTATGTATTTGATGAGCGAATATGAGTCGGGGTACCTCCTGTCATAGCAATAATTTTTCCAGCGTTGCTGATTTGAGATATAAATCTTCTTTTGTGGGATTTTTAAAACCTAGACCCAAACTGGGGTAAGGGCATCTCAAAGGCTATTGACAATTGGTCAATTTTGTGATTTGCGTGGGCATTTCAAGTGATACCAGTCAATCAGAATAGTTACGAACTCGACCTATTTGGTCGATTGTTGCTTAACAATTGAGATGGCAAATTCTACTCAAATATGCCTGAATTGTCGTCTGGGTAGGCAACTCACATAAAGTTCATCTTGTCAAGGATTGTTAAGATGCGCTTACCCAGGGACACTAATATGCCATAGAGTTTTTTCTCTCTGATTTGGTCTATTACTATTTTACTGAATTTTGCCGATTCATGAAGAAAAAAGTGTTGCTGCCTTTGGGCAAGATAGAGCGATTACATTTAAATTTTTAATAAGGTCGAGGTTGAAAATTATCGGGAATATCTAATTCAAATACTTGGTCATGAATCCGAGCCACATAAAACCCTTCTTGCAGAATTTTTTCGCGTAATTCTGGAGAT
>NZ_SFBO01000102.1:0-7812 GCF_007095705.1 Microcystis sp. Msp_OC_L_20101000_S702 | reverse complement strand
CTTGTCCATTAAGAAATGTTACAAATTACATGGGTACATCAAGAAAAGTTAAGGGGCGTATCCATTGATGGATAAGGGTTTTCGGCTATTATAGTATATATGTATGGGGGAAGTTCAGAAATACAGGCTATCAACCTCAGCAAAACTGTTTTGTTACCGTCAGTCTTAGTCTGCCTTGGATCTCTTCGGCAAATTGGGAAGGAGAAGCTCCCTGCTGGAAATTAATAGCAGCTGTAATTGAATTATAGGAATTACGGCTAGACAACTTTTTTATAGGTTGTTGGCTCGAAAAAATCTCTGTTCGTGAAATTTTCAGAGCTATGAACAGTTGAGTTTAACAGACTGAAGTGGGCGAGGTAAATTTAGCATAAATGCTGGAGCGATCAAGCGAAAATAAGGCTCTTCTCAACTTTGTGTGATAAGTTTAACTTATATAGTAGCGATCGATCTTTGTGTCCTCTGTGTCTCTGTGGTTCCTTCCACTCCCTCGCCCGCAAGACTGTATCTTAGAATACATTTTACCCACCAAATCCAAAAGGACCCCATTTCCCTATCCTTGTCAATTCTGTATCAAAGCAGCTTGACATCCATATCTTGATAAAGTTATCAAAGTTACTCTAGTTTGAGACTATCTAAAATTAATTGTATATCTAAATCAAGAGCCTGAGCAATTTGTTCGATCGTTAATCCTAATCCTATTAGTTTGGGAACAGTTTCTAGTTTTGCTTTAATAACATTGTTTTCAGTTTTATAAATATGATAATTTTCTATTTCTCGATTATTAGAAGGGTTATGACAAAAAGTAACCTGATCAATTTTTACGGAATTTACTATGTTATTGGTACTACTCGTGGTAATAAATCTTTCAATTGCTGATCGAACAGTTGATTTATTTAATTCTTCCCCTAACACTTCCGAAAGAATGCGCCAAAGTTCATAGGCCTTATCTCTGGCATGACCTTCAGAACAATTATATTTTTCTGCTATTTTTGCATATTTCTGACCATCAAAAACGTTCTTTAAAATCCCTAATTGCAATGTATCGAGATGCTTTCCCGTGTGGTCAAAAACCAGATTATCAATAAGTTGGAAGACTTCTTGGGTATCCATGGGAGTAATGTTAAGATTTGGGGAGATAATACCGTATTTCACGCTACCCTATCAATAAGCTCTTTTTCAAATTCTGCAAGTAAGCTAATAACTCGTTCTCTTGTTACCGTTGGAAAACCCTCTAAAAAATCATCAATTGATTCTCCTGCTTTAAGATAATCAAAAAGTGTTTGTATCGGAACTCTAGTACCTGAAAAAACAGGAACACCACTCATAGTTTCAGGAGATACATGGATAAGAGGCGAATATTTAGCCATTTTGATTACCTTCTTAGCTTCTACAGAGTAGATTAACCCAGAGCAATACGTCTTGTCTTCATATTCTAGCCTAGATTCTTGAAAAATGGGTTAAACTGATGATAAATAGGGTTTGCTGACAAAGTACGGGCGAAGCATTCGGGCAATAACCTATCGGTGAAACCGTAGGGACGCGGGCCGATGAAGACGCAAGGTTTTGAAGCACGATTCTCTCAAAATCTTGCACCTGTTTCGCGAGAAAAGCCACAAAACCCTTACCTTGCCTACATTTCACCTTTATTCAGCAAACCCTAAATAGGTTAGGGAAGTGGCTTTCGATTAATAATACTAAAATGAACAATAATCTAAAATCAAGCCGATAATGACTAAATGCAACCGACGGAAGCCCAACTTAGACAACTCTATCAGCTAATTTCAATAAAGTCCGAAAACTATGCACGGGTAGGTTCTTTATGGGAGGGGAGGTCGGCGACGACCTTCTCGACCCCTAACTATCAGTTAACGATGTTTAAAAGCTTCGATCGCCGCCGGCAAAGTATAGTAAATTCTCTCCTCGCTAATTTTATCTAACAAGCGGGAACGTTGCAATTCTAAGTACAGATCGTGTTTAACCCTAGCGAGGGCGAAAACTATACCCTGTCTTGATAATTCTGATGCTAATTCCTCAAGAATCTCCACTGCTGTACTATCCAATTCCCCAAGGGCTTCCGTATTCAAGACAAACCATTCTACCGGTTTTGTCTCCCGGGCAATGGCACTGAGAGCGCGACGTTTAAAGTCGGCCGCATTAGCAAAAAATAAGGGGGCATCGTAACGATAGATAACTAACCCCGGTATTGTTTGCGCTTCCGGCCAATCCTGGAGCGCGTGTAAACCCATCACCCCCGGAACCGTACCCAAGACGGCATCATCAGGCCGGGTAATGCGGGCCAATAAATCGATAACCGAGAGACCGATGGCGATGGCAACCCCGCTTAAAATCCCCGTGGTTAGCACCCCCACCATGGTCAGGACAGCGAGATTAAACTCACTATTGCGAAAGCTTTTTAGTCGTTTAGCGCCGGCGATATCCAGCAGTTTACAGGCTGCATAAATCACCAGCGCACCCAAGGCAGCCTTGGGAAAGAGTGCCAGTACTGGACCGAGCAGGAAAATGACCGCCACCACCACCACTGCCACCACCAGGGAGTAAAGCTGACTTTTACTACCCACGGAATCGCCCACTGCGGTGCGACTGGCGCTGCTGCTGATGGGAAATCCCTGACAAAAACCCGCCGCCAGATTCCCCAGTCCTAGGGCTAAAAATTCTTGATTGGCATCGATTTCTTGGTTATGACGTGCGGCGAAGGCTCTGGCGGTCAAGACGTTATCGGAATAGCCGACCAGGGCAATGCCGACGGCCGCGGTTACTAGGGGTAGTAATTGGGAAAAATCTAGGGTTGGTAAGCCAAAATTAGGCAAAGTCTTGCTAATTTTCCCCACTACTGCCACCCCCTCTTGATCGAGATGGAGGGTGGCGACGGCGAGGGTTCCCAGTAAAACCGCCAGCAAGGGACCTGGTGCTTTGGGAAAATATTTCTGGATGACAAATAGAAATAGTAACAGCAATAGAGCTAGGCTAAGGGTTGGCCAGTGCCATTGGTTTATTCCCCAGAAAAAAGCGAAAATTTCTTTAAAAACCGTATTTTCACGGATTGACAAACCACTAATTTTACCCAGTTGTCCCGCAATCATGATCACCGCCACTCCCGCCATATAACCGATTAGGATCGGTTTGGAGAGTAAATTAGCTAGAAATCCCAAGCGGGCGATGTAAGCGACAAAACAGATTAAACCGACCATTAGGGCTAAAAAAGCCGCTAAACTGCCGTAATTTTCTCCTTGAAGGCTCACCAGAGGTGCGATCGCTGCCGCCGTCATCACTGCCGTGGTCGATTCTGGTCCGAGGGATAGTTGCGGTGAGGAGCCGAAAAGGGCGTAAACTAGGGCGGCTGGCACGAGAGTCCACAATCCCACCACTGGCTCGACCCCGGCCAGGTCGCCGTAAGCCATACACTGGGGAATAGCGTAGGCTGCCACGGTGACACCAGCGAGTAGATCTCGGCCCAGCCACTGCCATTGATAGGAGCGCAGGTTTTTTGGCCCGGGTAAATCAGAAAAATCGACTCGTCGCGAGTTTTTACTCATATTTTCTCTCTGAACGGCGACTTAACCTAATTTTAACGGAAGAATTGGCTAGAAAAAGCCTTGAGGCTGAGATGTTTTCTGTCAGCAGGATATTTATACCATTTTAGCCGCAATTTTAGTTAAACTGGCTAAATATACTCGGAAATATCCTCTTGACAATCATCGGCTAAGTATGATAGAGCGCGGAAACGTAAACCGACTAATTGTTCGTAGAGAGGATTTAACTTGCACAGAGGCGGAATATGGACTAATTTATGGCCAAAAAGCACGATATCGCGTTCAAAAGGACATTGAGGCGGCACCATTTTGCAGATAAACCGGGCCAAGCGCGGATCGTGCATTTCCACCCCATCTAACCAGTCTTTGAGGGGATGCAGCAGATCTGGGTGGGGATGTTCGGCACTGATAAACTCGGATTTATTCGCTTCTGTGGTAATTTCGGGAATTTCACAGATAGTATGTTCTAAAGCTGACAGGGCCTCGATTTCTAACCCGAAAGCATCCCGATAACTACGCAGTAATTGCGCTTCTGCGGGGGAATAAATGCCATCGGCGATCGCTACCATAACCGCCGTGCGGAGGAAGTTTTCTGATATTTTGGGGTCATGACCGAAACTTGCGGCCAATTCTTCGGGACTAATCGATTGATAGAGAACGTGGTCGTCATCTAATTCTAATTCGTGAGCGAAACGGGCGATCGATTCCTGCTCGCTGGTGCTATAATCCCCATCAGACCAGGCAATTGTCAGTAATCCCCGTAACCAGTCCCTAACTTGTTCGTTAGTGTAGCGGTATTGAACAGAGCTAACCATAGGTATGTATTGCTAAAACTGATTCTAGTTTCTCAATTTAATTCTACCCATCGCCCCTGGATTCTAGTGGCTCCTGTTCATATCATTTAACTATAGCCAATAACCCCATGGTCAGATCGGAATTTTTCGTTTTTCAGCCAGCATAATCGGGCAATTTTCGCCCCTAGGAGCAGGGGTAAGTGGTGCTGCTTCTTGTACCTTCCCCAACCGCGTCAGTCCTACTGAAAAGGCGGATTCCTAGGATTAACGGCCAATACCGAGGTAACGGAAACCAGCTGCTGTCACCACCGCAGGATCGAGGAAATTGCGACCATCAATTAACACGGGTTCGCGCATGGTTTTAACCATTTTGCCGTAGTCGAGACGGAGGAATTCTTGCCATTCCGTCACCACCACCAAAGCGTCACAACCATCGGCCAATCTTTCTGGATCCGATTCGATAATCACACCGCTTAAACCGTGACTTAAACCACTTTGGGAAACGATCGGATCATAAGCTTTTACCTTAGCACCTAAACGATTTAACTGTTCGATCATGGTTAAAGCCGGGGCATCGCGCATATCATCGGTATCGGGTTTAAAAGTTAATCCCAACAAACCGACGGTTTTACCCTTGAGGATTTTTAATTCCTGTTGCAGTTTTTCGATCGCGATTGTCCGTTGACGTTTGTTAACATTGATAGCGGCGTTAAGTAATTCCGTTTCGTAACCGTAGTCTTCTGCGGTATGTACCAAAGCCGACACATCTTTGGGGAAACAGGAACCCCCCCAACCGATCCCGGCCGAGAGGAACTTGCTGCCGATACGGGAATCTAAACCGATACCTTTAGCCACTTGGGTGACATCGGCCCCCACGCGATCACAGATATTAGCTACTTCGTTAATAAAGCTAATTTTGGTGGCTAGGAAGGCATTAGCGGCGTATTTAATCATTTCCGCCGAACTGAGATCCGTAACCACCACGGGAACGGGAGGCAAGGAGGGATCGTCAGCGAATTGGCGTTTAACCAAAGGAGCGTACAATTCCTTCATCATTTCAATAGCTTTCGGGTTATTACTGCCTAAAACAATGCGATCGGGGTTAAAAGTATCATAAACTGCCGAACCTTCCCGTAAAAATTCGGGATTGCTGACCACATCGAATTCCGCTTCGATGCGTTCTAGTGTACTAATACCGCCAACCGCAGCCACGAGATTTTTTTGTCTCTCGGCCACGCCATCGAGGACGATCATCCGTACCCAATCCCCAGAACCGATGGGAACGGTCGATTTATTGACGATTACTTTATAACCACCGTTGAGGTGGGCCCCAATACCCCGGGCCACCGCTTCCACATAACGGGTGTCACTTTCCCCCGTGGGTAGTGCTGGTGTACCAACGGCGATAAAGAGGATTTCGCCGTGTTTAACTCCCGCTTCTAGGTCCGTGGAGAATTCCAGATTGCCGGAGGCTGCCGAAGACTGCATTAATTCCGATAACCCCGGTTCATAGATGGGGGATTGTCCCGATTTCATTAATTTGACTTTTTCTTCGTTGTTGTCAATACAGATAACATGATGGCCGATATGTGCTAGGCAAACCCCAGTGACTAAACCCACATAACCCGTTCCGATAACACAAACACGCATGATAATCACTCCGGTGACAATTAGGTTAAATTTATTGATTAGGGATTAGCTTAGACGAGAACGGAAATCCTCGATCGTCATTTTTAAACCCTGGCGTAGAGGAATAGTGGGACTCCAATCCAAATAGGTTTTAGCACGAGTGATATCCGGTTGTCGTTGCTTGGGATCATCTTCCGGTAGTGGTTTATAGACTAATTCGGCCTCGGGATTAATCATGCCTTGGATCACTTGTGCTAATTCCAGAATTTTGTATTCGTCGGGATTGCCGAGATTAACCGGCCCGATAAAGTCCCCATTCATCAAACGCATTAACCCTTCCACTAGGTCAGAAACATAGCAAAAACTGCGGGTTTGGGAACCTTGACCATAAACCGTCAGGGGTTGACCGCGCAAAGCTTGCACGACGAAATTACTCACCACTCGACCATCGTTTTCTAGCATTCGCGGGCCGTAGGTGTTGAAAATCCGGGCCACCCGGATATCGACTTTATGCTCCCGATAATACTCAAAAGCCAGGGTTTCCGCTACCCGTTTACCCTCGTCATAACAGGAACGCGGCCCAATGCAGTTGACGTTGCCTCGATATTCTTCCGTTTGGGGATGCACATCGGGATCGCCATAGACTTCTGAGGTAGAAGCGAGCAAAAATCGCGCTTTTACCCTTTTAGCTAGGCCCAGCATATACAGAGTCCCTAAAACATTGGTTTTAATCGTTTTTACTGGGTTATATTGATAGTGAATTGGGGAAGCAGGACAGGCCAGGTGATAGATCTGATCCACCTCTAAACGGATCGGCTCGGTGATATCGTGACGAATTAGCTCAAAATAAGGATTTCCTAGCCATTTAACGATGTTTCGGCGCACCCCCGTGTAGAAGTTATCCAGACAGATCACTTCATGACCCTGTTCCATCAAGCGATCGATTAGATGGGAACCGATAAAACCCGCACCGCCTGTAACTAGGATTCTCATGTAATTGACAAGTAAACATATAAAATTATTCTTAAAATACCCTTACGCTGGCTTTTTGGCAAATATTTTTTTTGACGGGGTGTTAAGTATCAGTGATCAGTGATCAGCTTCTCAAGGCAAGAGGCAAGAGGCTCCAAAAAAGAATCTGGCAATTCTCCTAGCTAAAAAGAAGGTTAGAAACTAAGTACATCAAAGCTTTTAGCTTAACCAATTAGGTTTTAGATTCGGACTCAGCGATCGCCGATGCCAGGCTAATGGCTGAATAATGGCTGGGTAATCCTTAAAAAATGTAACAATTTTCGTAGTCATCCCTACAGAGTTCTATATTGTCCAATCTTGTAGGCGTAAATTAGGGATTTGAGAGAAATCACGATAATTGCGTGTTACTAAAATACTGTTTTCTGATAAACTAATCGCTGCAATTCTTAAATCTTGTGTTCCTATACGAATTTTTTGCTCCCGTAATTCTCTGAAATGATAATGAGCTTCTAAAGTATAGTTCAAAATTTTAAATTTGCTCAGATAATTAACTATATCTCTCAAACCTTGATAGCCTTTGATTAACTTTTCATATTGATTGCTTTGAGAGTATTTTCTGATCACGCTGAACCATCCTCTTACTTGTTCTTCTAAAGTAATAATTGTTATAGCCGTATCATCAGGATCGATAGACGCTACTCTCCGAACTAAGTTCGGATGGGTGGTGATTCGGTAGTAGTGATGGCAGCTTAATCCTTTGCTTTGCTGTGCATTGTAGTCATGGATAAAATACCAAAGGGTTCCCCAACGTGATTCTCCATTTTTTTAGAGAAAGATAGACTCTCTCTCACCAGCCGAGAAATCCT